>CALCPC010000140.1 GCA_937900975.1 uncultured Paracoccaceae bacterium | reverse complement strand
GACGCTGCTTTCTTCGGCAAGTTTGCCTTTGCCTGAGGCGTAGCCATGCTCTTTTATGGCCTGGACCAGTGGAAAGTCGTCGCCGGGCAGGGCGTTGGCCATTGCATAGGTGCCCGTGGCCGCGTCGCCTGCGGGAAACATGTCCTCCTCAGCCGCACCGAAAGTCACGTAGATCATGCGGTCGCGCGGAAAGTTCACCCGTGCGGCATTGGTCATGCCGGTGGAGTTCATGCCAGAGCCCGCGCCCCAGAACGTCACCCAATCGGGGCGTTCTTTGCGGATTTGCAGCCACTGGGACTGTTGCTCCAACCCTGGTGGCGGGATCGAGATTTCGAACAGATCGACGCCCCAATCCTCGGCAATCGAGCGCATCGCGGGCAAGGGCTCCCGTCCATAGGCGCTGTCGATGTGCAGATGCACGATCTTTTTGCCCTTCATATTGGGGATGCCGCCCTCTTGCTCGGCCATGAATTTCATCTTCACGGCGATCTGCGACCAGTAATGGCTGGCGGCGTTGAAGACCCAGGGCCAAACCGTGCCATCGGCCGCGTCCGTCCGGCCATAGCCGTATTGCGCCAAAACCACGTTGTCGTCGGCCATGCGGTTGATCACCGCATAGGCGCCCGGCGTGCCGAGCGTGTCGAAGACGACGATGCGCTGGCCGTCCTTTTCCAGCAGGCGCTGGTAGCACTCCACGGTTTTCACCGCGTTATACTCCGTCTCACACTCCTGCCAGGTCAACATAACGCCGTTCACGCCGCCGTTCATGTTGACATAGTTCATGTAATCGATTTGCGCGCCGTAGTATCCGGTACCCATCGCAGAGTATGGTCCAACGCGGCTGCTGGCGATCGGAAAGTATTGGGTTTCCTGCGCGCTTGCGGTCTCTGGTGCCAGCATCGCTGTCGCCGCCATGGCGGTCGCTGCCAGCCCGAGACTGATCCTCAGACGTCTCCAATTCATTCAGAAGTCCTCCCCTTGGTGTTGTGGTCCTGTCACTTGTTCAAGCGTGACGGTTGTCAACGGCGCGCGCCGTGTCTTGGCCGGTCCTTCGGGCCGGGCCCAAGCGCGTCCCCTGGTCGGGCGGTCGCGTTGGCACGCAATCAGATTGCTGGTTGTCCCCCTCCTTGCGTCCGTTCCCAACGCCAGTCGCCAAGTTTGTCTGCGCCCGGCAAAGCCCGGTCATTTTTGTCAAGTGCCGGGCCGTTTTGCCCTGCTGCGACAAAATGGGATTGCAATCCAGTCAAGTCAACATCATTTCTGTTTTAAATCAATTTGATAGACGTCGCGCGGCGCTGTGCGAAAGGGACAGGAAGTCCCCAAAACGCGCTAACTGCCCCAGAGGAAAGGGACAATTTGTCCAGGCTTCAGGCGATTTTTGCCTCAATTTGGGACAAACTGTAATCTGTCGGCAGCCATACGCGAAACGTCGCGCCGGCGCCGAGCACGCTTTCGACACTGATCAATCCGCCGGCCCGGGTGACCAGCGTCTGGCTGATCGACAGCCCAAGCCCCGAGCCTTTGCCAAGCTTTGTCGTCATGAACGGGTCGAAGACATTGGCGATCTTTTCGGGCGGGATGCCTGGCCCGGTGTCGGTGACGGTGATCTCGGTTCCCGAAACACCGTCGCGGTCTGCGGGACCGGTCAAGATCGTCAACCGCCCGCCCGCTGCCATCGCCTGGGCGGCGTTGATGGCAAGATTGACGATCACTTGCTGAAGCTCTGTCTCGACGATCCTGATTTTCGGGCTTTGCGTGTGTATGACATCCGTCTCGATCGCATGTTTCCGCAAATCCGGCGCGACCAGGATCAGCGCGTCGTCGACGGTTTTGCGGGCGTCGACCAGGGTGGTGAGGTCGGACATTTCGTCGGGCCGGGTAAAGTTCAAAAGCTTGCCCACGATGACGTTGATCCGGTAGGTCTGGGCGTCGATCAGATCCAATTCGGTCTTCAATTCCGCCCGTTGCGCCGGCGAAAGCCGCATCTGGATGACCTCCAGATTGACTTGAATGACGGCAACCGGATTGTTGATCTCATGCGCGACACCGGCCGTGATCTCACCGATTGAGGCCAGCTTTTCGGACATGACCAGTTTTGCGAATGTCGCCTCAAGCTTGCGGTTGGCCTCCTTCAGCTCCTCTGTGCGCTGCTCGACAAGCGTGTTGAGGTTGTCGGCATAGTCGCGCAGCGCGGCGTCCCGCTCCTTCACCTGGTCGAGCAGGCGGTCGAGATGGCGGGCGACGGCGCCGATTTCGCTGTTGCCAGCAACCGCTCCGATCCGGGCATTGAAATCGCCGGCCTCGGCCCGCCCCATCGTGGCCGTCATGGTTTCAAGCGGTGCAAAGACCCCCCGCGCAAGCCACAGAAACAGCGGGACCGACAGGCCGATGACGGCGATAAAGGCCCCGATCAGCGTCAGGATCGTGGTGTTGCGGGGCGCGGTGAAGGGCGATTCCAGAAAGCCTGTATAAAGCATCCCGATGCGGTCGCCGGCGATATCGGTCAGCGGCACATAGCCCG
Organism: uncultured Paracoccaceae bacterium; assembly: GCA_937900975.1. Taxonomy (GTDB): domain Bacteria; phylum Pseudomonadota; class Alphaproteobacteria; order Rhodobacterales; family Rhodobacteraceae; genus Algicella. The sequence continues at coordinate 2,855 of CALCPC010000140.1, read as the reverse complement.
AGATATACCAGGCGTTGACGACAAAGGCCCGGTCGAGCCAGGTCTCGCCATCCTCCATCACCTTGCGCCACACCGCTTCGGACACCCGTGTGCCCAGCGCGCGAGACCCCTCGAAAAGGCGGACATTGGTGGAGATGCGCACATCGTCCAGAAACAGTGTTGTCGTCCCAATGCGGGAGATTTGCCCGGTTTCGTCCTGGTAGACGAGCGTGTTCATGGTGTCGATGACGGCGAGATTGCGGTCCAGAAGGCGTCCGCCTACCAACGCGCCATCGCCGCCGGCGGCGCGGTGCGCGGCCAGCATAAACATGCCGCGGCTTTCGACGTCGCGGGCGATCGGCCGCGCGGCCTCTGTCGGGACAAGGGGAATGGCCGCACGGGGGACAAACTCTGGCGAAATCGCCGCCATCTCGGCTGGATCCAGCACCAACAGATGGCTAATGGGGTCGTCGGTTCCGGCCGCCTTGGCAAGGGCGCGCAGCGGCCGCGGCAGCCCCTGGTCGGCCATCGAGGCCCAGACCAAAAAATCCAATCCCTTGCCAACACGTTCTGCCGCCAAAAACGCCTCCAGCGCGTCTGCGCCCTGCGCCCTGGCGGCCTCAAACCCCACGGATTGGCCAATGGCCGCGACCGCTGCGGATTGCGTCGCCTCGATCCGGCCAAAATATTGCTCGGCCACCCGCAAATCGCTGGCGACTTTGGCGATCAGCAGGTCGTCAAAGCGGTTGATCCAGCGCAGCATCGTCACGCCAAGGAGCAGCGGCATCAGCACGATCAGCGGCAAAAGCGCGATGACAAGCAGCCGCCAGCGGACGGAGCGCAGCACCCTAGATCCCCCACGCGCGGCATTTGCGGTCGATGGTTTTGCGCGCCACCCCAAGACGCCGCGCGGCCTCGGCCCGATTGCCCGCGCAGGCCTCCAGGACCGACAGAATGTGGCGCTGCTCCGCGGCGGCGAGGCTTCCCGTGTCCACGGTGGAAGGCGGCGGCGCCAGCGCGTCCTCAAAGGTGCCGTGGATCAGCGCCCGCTCGATCGTGTTGCGCAGCTCCAAGACATTGCCCGGCCAGTCATGCGACAGAAACCGCCGCCGGGCCAGCGGCGTGAACTCCGGCACCGCGACGCCCATGCGCAGCGCCAGCTTTTCCGAGAAATACGTCAGCAAATCCAGGATGTCGTCGTGACGCTCCCGAAGCGGCGGTTGGACGATCTCGATCACCATCAGAAGGTAGAAAAGATCGGTTCGGAACCCGTTTTCCTGCGTGATCTCGGTCAGCGGTCGGGTGGTCGAACTGACAATGCGCATCGTCAGCGAAACGCTGCGGCTGGCGCCCAACGGCGTGAACCGCCGGGTGCTAAGCAACTCTGCCAGGATGTTCTGGCAACCGGGGGACAAAAGCTCAACATCTTCGAGGTAGAGCGTGCCGCCCGCGCCGCTTTGCAAGATGCCCTCGTGCCGGATCACCGTGCCGTCGGGTTGCTGTTCCAGCCGGCCGAAAAGCCGTTCTTGAAAAACCTGTTCGGCCATGCCGTAGCAATGCAGCCACACGAAGGGATGATCGGCCCGGGGCGATGCTGCGTGAAGCATGCGCGCGGCAACCTGCTTGCCCGACCCGGCCTCGCCCCGGATCACGACATGCGCGTCCGCCTCACCGGCCCGCGCGATGGCCTGCCGGATCTTTTGGATCTGAGCGGAGGATCCCAGCAACGCATCGCGGTGTTTGAGGATGTTCTTGCCCTCCTCCAACTCATGGCGCAGGACCGAATTCTGCCGCCTAAGCTGTGCACGCTCCAGGCTTTGGGCAATGGCGTTGAGCACTTGGTTTGAGCGGAAGGGTTTGAGGAGAAAATCGCTGGCGCCCGCCCGGATCGCCCGGATCGCAGTGTCGAGATCGGCATGGGCGGTGATCAGAATAGCGTCGCTGAAAAGACCGATTTGGCGCTGCTCGGCCAGCCAATCGAGGCCGGTTTTCTCAGGCATGATGTTGTCGAGCACGATGACGTCATACGTGGTTTCGTCCAGCAGACGCGCCGCATGCTCGGTGTCTTCGATCACATCCACGCGCGCGCAATGCTCAAGAAGCACTTTGGACAGAAAGTTCCGCATCCCCGGCTCATCGTCGATGACCAGAACCGACGCGGTCGCCAGCGCGTCGGAAAATCCAGCTGAGGGTGGGCCGACATCCCTTTGCTCAAACATCGCCGCCCCCCTTTTGCCGCGCGGGCCCGATTGGGATGCGGCGCGCGGGCCGTGTGGACGCGGTGCGGATCGACAGGGCGGGCAGCCGGGTTTTTCTGTGGGGAAAGGTCACGTTCTATGCTCCCCCAGACGGGGTTTGGATCAGCCGGGGCCGCCGCTGGCCAGAGGGGGCCGGCGACACAGGATCGGCGCCTGACATGCGCGCCGGACGGAAAGTGTCTAACAGAAGCCGCGCGCAGGCAAGCGCGCGGCGTAGCGCCGGCTGGCCGGAACTGCGCGATGCCGCCCCAACGCCGCTTGGCGATGGTGTTGGCCTTTGGGCGCGGGCCGGTCGCGGGGTGGCGCCTCTGCCGCGCTGGACCGTCCCGAGGCGCGTGGAACGTCAGGTTTCTTGCGAAGCCCCGCGCGGCGCCTTTAGATGGGCGCTATGGCACGCTGGCGCCGCCTTGCCATCCGGCCATCGGGCCCGAGAGGCGCGAAACAACCGAAAGAAAAGGAGGCAGCATGACCCATCAAACAGTCGCTCAATTCTCTGAGCTTGGGGATCGGCAACCCGTTTACGCGCTGGTGGGCGAGGGCGATCTGGTTGTCGGGCGGTGGGATGACACGGTTTCGGTCTTTTACGGCCGGTGCCTGCACCGCGGCGCGCTGATGGCT
>CALCPC010000139.1 GCA_937900975.1 uncultured Paracoccaceae bacterium | reverse complement strand
AGCATACTCTAACCCCGAAGGAGACATCGCATGTGGCAATTCTGGGTTGACCGGGGCGGCACCTTTACCGACATCGTCGCCCGCTCACCCGAGGGGACGCTTGCAACGCATAAGGTGCTGTCGGAAAATCCGGATCGCTACCGCGACGCCGCCGTTCAAGGCATCCGCGACCTTTTGGGCCTGGCCCCCGGCGCACCGATCCCGCCCGGCACGATCGAGGCCGTGAAGATGGGCACCACCGTCGCCACCAACGCCTTGTTGGAGCGTAAGGGCGACCGCACGCTTTTTCTGACCACAGCGGGGCTTGGCGATGTTTTGCGGCTCGGCTACCGGCCCGACATCTTCGCGCTCGACATCCGCTTGCCCGAACTTCTTTACGAGCGGGCGGAGGAGGTGGTGGAACGGGTGGCCGCCGACGGCACCCTTGTCACGCCGCTGGATACCGATGCCGCCCGCAAGGTCCTGTCCAAGGCCTATGCAGATGGGATCCGGGCTGTGGCGATTGCGTTCCTGCACGGCTATAAATACCCTGCGCATGAACGCCAGGTGGCTGAAATTGCGCGTGAAATCGGTTTTGCCCAGATCTCTGAAAGCCACGCGACAAGCCCGCTGATCAAACTGGTGGGGCGCGGCGATACGACGGTCGTGGATGCCTACCTTTCCCCCATTCTCCGCCGCTATGTCGCCCAAGTGCGTCAAGAGCTTGGGCGGGTTGAGGATGGCGGGCCCGCGCTGATGTTCATGCAGTCCAACGGCGGGCTGACCGACGCCGCGCTGTTCCAGGGCAAGGACGCTATCCTTTCCGGCCCGGCGGGCGGCGTCGTCGGCATGGTCGAAACGGCCGCGCGCGCGGGGTTCGACCGGCTCATCGGCTTCGACATGGGCGGCACGTCGACGGATGTCTGCCACTATGCCGGCACGCTCGAACGCTCCTTCGAGACAGAGATCGCGGGCGTGCGGATGCGCGCGCCGATGATGGCGATCCACACCGTGGCCGCGGGCGGCGGCTCTGTCCTGTTGTTTGAGAACGGACGGATGCAGGTTGGCCCCGAAAGCGCGGGCGCAAACCCCGGCCCGGCAAGCTATCGCCGTGGCGGGCCGCTGACAGTCACCGATTGCAACGTGCTTTTGGGCAAGCTGCAGCCAGAGGCGTTTCCGCATGTCTTCGGGCCGGGTGGCGATGCGCCGCTTGATGCAGACATCGTGCGCGAGAAGTTCGCGGCGCTGGCCGCGCGCATCGCGGCCGAGACCGGCGGCGCAAAGCGGACGCCTGAGGCGCTGGCCGAGGGGTATCTGCGGATCGCAGTCGACAATATGGCGAACGCGATCAAAAAGATCTCGGTCGAGCGGGGCTATGACGTCACGCGCTACACGCTGAATTGCTTTGGCGGCGCGGGCGGGCAGCACGCCTGTTTGGTCGCCGACGCGCTGGGGATGGAACGCGGTGTTCTACACCCTTTCGCGGGTGTTCTGTCGGCCTTCGGCATGGGGCTTGCCGATATCCGAGCCTTGCGCGAACGCCAGATGAACCGCCCGCTGGCCGCCCTGACCGCCGCCGATTTCGCGGCGTTGGACCAGGAAACACATGGCGAGGTGGCGCGCCAGGGTATCGCCGACGCCGCCATCACGCTCGCCCGGGTTGCGCACATCCGCACTCGGGGCGCGCACCAGACCCTGCCCATCCCGTTTGGCCCGGTGGCAGAGATGCAGGCGGCGTTTGCCGCCGCGCACCAGGCGCAATTCGGTTTCGCCCCGGATGCGGCGGATCTGGTCGTTGATCTGATCGCGTCAGAGGCGGTGGGAAAGACCGGCGCGGCACCAACCGGCGCGGCGGTCGGGCGGGGGGCAAAGGCCCGTGCGACCGCGCGGCTTTCGCTCAACGGTCAGTGGCGGAGCGTGCCGCTGATCCCGCGCGCGACGCTCGGCCTTGG
>CALCPC010000138.1 GCA_937900975.1 uncultured Paracoccaceae bacterium | reverse complement strand
AAGCGTCCTCAGATCGTCTTTCCTGCACATGTTGGCAAGGGGGGTGGCCATGACGCAAGCGCCGATTCGAATGCGCGACGCCGTTGGCGTGCGCGACAGTCTGGCCTCGGGCGCATTGACGTCCCGGGCGGTTGTCGAGGCCTGTTTGGCCCGCATCGACGCGCGCGAGGGTGAGATCCAGGCCTGGGCCTGGATCGAGGCCGAGGGCGCGCTGGGGGCGGCGGATGCCGCCGAGGCGCTGCAACGCTCGGGCGCGGCGCTTGGCCCGCTGCACGGGATGCCCGTGGGGGTCAAGGATGTGATCGACACAGCGGGTTTGCCGACAGAATGCGGCACGCGGTTGCAGGCCGGGCGGGTCCCGGCGCGGGATGCCGCGCTGGTTTCGGCGCTAAAGCGGGCCGGTGCGATCGTGCTGGGCAAGACCGTGACGACAGAGCTTGCGTTCCTCCATCCCGGACCCACGCGCAATCCCCACAACGCGCGGCACACGCCCGGGGGCTCCTCCAGCGGGTCGGCCGCCGCGGTGGCCGACGGGCATGTGCCGCTGGCCATCGGCACACCGACCGGCGGCGCTGTCATCCGTCCGGCGGCGTTTTGCGGCGTCGCGGGGGGCAAACCCAGTTTCGATGCGATCCCGACCGAGGGTGTTTTGGTGCAATCGCCGACGCTTGATACCATCGGCGTTTTCGCGGGCGATCTTGGCGGTGCGGCCCTTCTTGCCGATGCCTTGATAACCGGCGCGACGGGCCTTGCCGAGGCCGCGGGGCAGGGTGCCGGCACCGCGCCCACGGTCGCCTTTGTCCGCCCGCCAGGCTGGAGCGAGGCGCATGTCGACACCCAGCGGGCCTTTGCCGCCTTGTCCCATGCGCTGGGCGGACAGATGGTCGAAATGGCCCTTCCCACGGTTTTCGAGGCGGCCGCGGATCGCCGCGCCGATATCAACGCCGCCGAGATGGCGGCCTGTTTTGCAGCGCTCGACCCCGCGGGCCTCAGCGCCGAGACCACCGACATGATGGCGCGGGGACGCGCTGTGCTGGCCACCGACTATCTTGCCGCGCTTAGTCTGCGGGAGGTGTTGACCGCGGCGCTTCAGCCGATCTTTGCCAAGGCCGACGCAATCCTCTGTCCGGCAGCCCTTGGCCCCGCGCCCGAGGGGTTAAGCTCTACCGGCTCTGCGATCTTCAACGGTCTTTGGACCTATTGCGGTGTGCCGGCTGTCACGCTTCCCGGCCTTTTGGCGCGGGGCGGTTTGCCGCTTGGGCTGCAACTTGTCGGGCCGCGGGGCGGGGATGCCGCGCTGATGCGCACGGCCGCCTGGCTTGAGCGCTGGATCGCCGCGCACCGCGACGCGGTCTCGCCCGCGTCGCTGCGGATGGCCTAGGGTGTGTGCGAAGGGGGGCGACGCCCCCGCCGCCCATGTCTCAGCTTGTCTGCGGCACGAATTTCTTCATCGCGCCCTCGATGAAATCGGCGCCGGCATAGCCCGCGGCAAGCAAGCCCAGGATCGTCTGATAGCTGATGACCGTTGGCTCCTGGATGGTCAGGATCGCGGCCAACGCACCGGCGGATGCACCGACAAGCAGGCTGATGACGATGCGCTTGGTGCTGATATCCGCATCCTTTGGATCTTTGACCGGATCGAGCGCCTTTTTCAGCCCGATTACCATCCGCAGAACCTGGCCAAGCCCGCCGGCCAGCGCGCCGAGACTGAGAATAAAAAGCCATTGATCGGCCGAAATGCCTGTGTCCATAAACCCCTCCTGAAAATGTGGCCAGGATACCCTGGCCCAGGGGCGTGGCCTAGGCGGGACGGGCGCGGGGTGTGCGCGTTTTCACGCTTTCTCGCCCTTCAAAAGCCGGTCGACCCGGTCGCCGCCGATCCCGCCAAGTAGTGAGAAGTCCCCCCGGCCCAGCATCGCGCGTGCCGCATCGACCAGCGTCCGGTGCGTGGCGCGGGCGAGCGCGGACCCAACCGAGATCCGCGCGACACCGGCGGCGGCGAAATCGGCGTGGGTCTCGCCAAGAAAGCGTCCAGCCGCGAGGGCGTTTACCGGCACGTCCACCGCGGCCACGACCCGGCGCAGCCCGTCCATGTCCGGGGGCAGGGGTACGTAAACGCAATCGGCCCCCGCCGCGGCGAAGGCCCGGATGCGCGCCAGCGCGGTCTCTAGATCATAGGCGCCGGTCATCACGCCGTCGGCCCGGGCCACGAAGACAAAATCCCGGGGCAGCGCGCGGGCGGCCGCGATGCCGGCGCGCACCCGCTCTAACGCTTCGTCCGCGCCATAGGCGCCGCCGGCCGGGGGGCGCACATCCTCGATGCTGCAGCCGGCCAAACCGGCCTCAAAGGCCAGGCGCACAGTCTCGGCCACGGCCTCGGGCGCGTCGCCA
>CALCPC010000137.1 GCA_937900975.1 uncultured Paracoccaceae bacterium | reverse complement strand
CGGGTTTGGGGTGCTCTGGTGGTTCTGCCCTTGCCCGCCCCCCCGCGTGCGGGGATTATCCCGGCACCTGATCGGCCCAGGCCTCGCCGCGGAACCAATAGTCGTGACGCTCCTTCAACCAGCCATTGCGGGTGTGGACCCCGATCCAATTGTCAAAGAAGTTCAGCGCGTCGGGATCGCCTTTGCGGATCGCAAAGGATTCCCCCGATGCCTCGAACGCATAGTTGAACGGCACATACAGCGTTTCGGGGTATCGCCGCGCCTCGGTCGAGGGCAGCGGCTCGGACGACATGGTGGCGTGGACATTGCCGTTCAGAACCTCCTGCGTCGGGGCGCCTTCATCGTCGAATTGCACGATCTTGGCGGCGGGGAAAACCGACATGATCGTCTCGACTGTCGTTGCGCCGCGGCGGGCGGCGAAGGTCACGTCCGGGCTGTTGAAATCTTCCAGCGTAAAGCCCTCGGTCATCGCGCGGTTGGCCAGCACCGTCGCGCCAGAGAAGGCGTATGGATCGGTGAAGTTGACCGTTAGATTGCGCGACGGGCGGATCGACATGCCCGAAATGATCACGTCGAACTGCCCCGCAACCAGCGCCGGGATGATCCCGTCCCAGGCGGTGGGCGTCCATTCGACATCGACGCCCATGTCGTCGGCCAGCTTTTGCGCGACGTCGATTTCGAACCCGATCAGTTCTCCGTTCACGTCGCGCATGGTCCAGGGGCGGAACATCGAGATACCGACCTTCAGCACGCCCTCACGCTTGATTGTTTCGATGACGCTTTCGCCCGACAGCGATTGCGTGGTGGATTGCGCCAGCGCGGGCAGTGCTGGACCAAGGGCAAGGCCCGCAAGCAGCGCCAGGCCAAGCGCGCGTTTTGTCAGTGTCACGGTAGGTCTCCTTCTTCTTCGTCTTGGGTCTTTTTTGACAGGGGCTTTCTTTGCGCCGCCCCCGCTACTCGGGGCGCACGCGGCGTTCCAAGGCGGACACGCCGAAAGACAGGGCCAGGGTGATGACCAGATAGATGACGGCGACCGTGAACCAGATCTCAAAGCTCATATACGTCTCGCTGATCAGGTTGCGCCCGACGGTGGTCAGTTCCGCAACGGCGATGACGCTGACAATCGCCGAAGACTTGACCAACTGCACCGCCTCGCCCGTCAAGGGTGGCAGCATCAGCGGCACGGCCTGGGGCATCACGACATAGCGATAGGATTGCGCGCGGGGCATGCCGATGGATTTCGCCCCCTCCCACTGGCCGGCGGGAACCGACAGGATGCCGGCGCGAAAGATCTCGGACAACAGCGCGCCGTGAAAGACCCCAAGGCACAGGATCGACGCGGTGACGCGGTCCCAGCCAAAGATCGGGCCGAGGACATAGTAAAAGAGGTAGACCAGCACCAGAAGCGGCATGTTGCGCAGAAATTCGAGCAGCGCGAGCGACAGCGCCTTGCCGATCACCAGATCCGACAGCCGCGCGAGCGCCATCAAAAGGCCCACCAGGACGGCCAACAGAAAGGCCCCGATGGACAGCACGAATGTCATGCCGAGCCCTGCGATCAGCTCTCCAACCTGAAACCCGTCATCGGTAAAGGTCCAAAGATAGCGCGGGATGTTGTACCATTGCCAGTTATAGCCCATCTGCTGGGCGCCGGCATAGGCCGCGTAAATCAAGGCCGCCATCACCAGCGCATAAAGCGCGACAGCAAACCCCGTCGCTCCCGCGACCCGCCGGGTCAGCGGCCGCGCGGCCCGCATGTCCACCCCGCCGGCCATCAGTGCTGCAGGATCTTTTGCAGAAAGTCGCGACACCGCGCGGTGCTGGGGGCGGTAAAGAAGGTCTCGGGCGCGGCTTCCTCAACGATCTCGCCCGCGTCCATGAAAACCATGCGGTCCGCCACTTTGCGGGCAAAGCCCATCTCATGGGTTACGCAAACCATCGTCATGCCCTCGTCGGCCAGTTCGACCATCACGTCGAGCACTTCGTTGATCATCTCAGGGTCCAGCGCGGAGGTCGGCTCATCGAAAAGGATGATCTTGCTTTCCATACACAGGCTGCGCGCGATGGCCACGCGCTGCTGCTGCCCGCCGGACAATTGACGCGGGAACTTGTCGGCCTGCTCGGGGATCCGCACACGGTCCAAATATGTGCGCGCCAACGTCTCGGCCGCGGCGCGCGAGACGCGGCGCACTTTCAAAGGCCCGATCATCAGGTTTTCGAGGACGGTGAAATGCGGGAACAGATTGAACTGTTGAAACACCTTGCCTACGTCCTGGCGCTGCCGGTGGATGTCGCGAGAGCCTTCAAAGATCGCCCGGCCCTGCACCTCAAGATCCCCGTTTTGGTGAAACTCCAGGGCGTTGAAACAGCGGATCAGCGTCGACTTGCCAGAGCCTGAGGGGCCGCAAATGACCACCCGCTCTCCCTCAGCCACATCGATGGAGATGTTTTTGAGCGCTTGGAAATCGCCGTAGAATTTATCCAAATTGCGTGCACTGATCACGATCGGTCGCGCCAAATCCGATGCCCTTTGCCCATTTCCCCACCACTCTCGCCAACCTAGGCGGCGGATAACCCCGCGCAAACCAAATTCCGGGGTCTGCAACCGGAGGGTGGTGCGGGGCATGCCGCCGGGGAAAAAGCGTCCAAGGATTGTGCATATGGCGCGCGCCGTGGCGGCGGATGAGCGAATGTTTGGCGCTTGCCCGCGAAGTGTGCGACAAACCCTCAGGATGCAAGAGACGATCACCCCCCTGACCCAAGCGCTGGCCGAGGGCAAGCTGACCCGGGCGGAGCTGCGCCAGCTTATGACCCGCTCTGACGGGCCGGCGCTGCGCCGTTTGGCGGCGTGGATCGGCCTGGGTCTGGCAACCGGCAGCCTGATTGCGGTCACCTGGGAAAGCTGGCTGGTCTGGGCGGCGCTGTTTCTCCATGGGATTGTGATCGTGCATCATTTTGCGCTGCTGCATGAATGCGCCCACAGCACCGCGTTTCGCACCCGATGGCTGAACAAGCTTGTGGGCAACCTTTGCGGCCTTATCATCCTTCTGCCTTTCCAGCACTTTCGCTTTG
>CALCPC010000136.1 GCA_937900975.1 uncultured Paracoccaceae bacterium | reverse complement strand
TCAGCGCAACGGCGGCGGTTTCCGCCAGCCGTGACAGCCGATCAATCAGGGTGAGGATGCGCCCCATGGGATGACTGCCGCCGGAAAGCGTCCGGCGGCAAGGGCCCTATTTGCCAAGCTTGGCCGCATAAGCCTCGATCACGGGTTGCGCTTCGGGCACTTTGGCAATGAACTCCGACCACATCGCCTTTCCCGCTTCGGCCATCTTGGCCTCCAGGCTCTCATCGGCCATCGAGACCGTCATGCCATTGTCGATAAGGATCTGGGTTTTGCTGGTGTCCTCGGCCGCTGAAACCGCCCAAAACTCCGCTTCCATTGTGTTGGCAATGCCTTCGATGGTGGCGCGCTCCTCCTCCGAAAGGGCGTTCCAGGCATCAAGGTTGACCGTCACCGCATCCGGCGACATCGACCAGTTTAGCGGATTGAAGTGGTCGGTGAACTGATAAAGCTTTGAGTTTGCGCCGGTGGACGTGGAGGTCGCGGCGCCGTCCACCGTGCCGGCGGCCATCGCGGCGGCAAGCTCTCCAAACGGCAATTCAACGGGCGCCGCATCGAGGCGTTCAAGAAACTCAAACGAGGTTGCGTTAAACGCGCGGATCCGTTGGCCGGAAATGTCGTCGGCGCTTACCACGGCCGCCTTGGTGTAGATGCCGGGGCTGGGCCAGGGCACATAGTAAAGGACCTTTTGATTGTGCGTGGCAAAGATCGCGTCATAGGTCGGACCCGCGACCTCAAGCCAAGTCTTCATTTCGTCCTGGCCCTGGATCAAGTAGGGCAGCGTGTCGACGCCAAGGAACGGCGCTTCGCCGGCTTGCAGAAACAGCAGCATGTCGGCCATCTGAACGATGCCGTTTTCCACCGATGAGAGCTTTTCGGTGATCTTGACCCCGATCTCGCCCGACAGGTGCACGGTAATGTCGACCGAGCCATCGGTCGCCGTGCGCACCGCATCGGCAAAGGCTATCGCGTTTTGCGCATGGAAGTTGTTCGCGCCCCATGCGGTGCTGAGATCCCACTTCGTTTCGGCCCAAACGCCGCTGCCGGCCAATGCCAGCGCCGCGCCGGTGGTGATGGATTTCAGGAATGTCATGGTTTTGGTCTCCCGTTGGTGTGTCCCTGATAGATCGTTTTGGCCGCCTCGTCAGAGATCAGCCCGTCAGCCAAGTCTCGTGTCACCGCGTCTCGGTCGCGGCGGGTGGGATCCCCGATCCCGCCACCGCCCGGCGTTTGAAGGATCAAACGTTCCCCCGCCGGAATTCTGTAGATGCCCTTGTCGGTGATCGTGGTCCCGTCGGTGATCCGCACAGAGCCCGCCGCCCCCGGCAGCCCGCCTTCACGCCCCGATGGTCCAGAGCCCAAGCGCTCAAACGCCGCCGCCGAAAGTGTGAGGTCTTCCGCCTGTCGGGCGCCGATCTCCATGCGCTGGCCAAGCCCGCCGCGATAAATTCCGGGACCGCCGGTGTCGCAGGCAAACTCTTTCGAATGATAAATCAGCGGTGCTGCGACCTCTGCCGCCTCGACCGGCACGGCACCGACCCCCGATGGAAACGCCGTCGTTGACAGCCCGTCGGACCCAGGCCGCGCGCCCATGCCGCCAAGGGCCACGTTCAAGGAGGTGAACCGGGCCCCGGACAGCGACAGGGTCCACAGCGCCCCGGCGCTTTCGGCCAGAACCTTGCCAGGCAGCGCTTGCGCCAAACAGCCCAGCATCAGGTCCGGCAGCGCCTGGCCGATCACATGACGGGCCGTCACGGGGTGCGGCCGCTCGGCACTGACCACCAAACCGGGGGGCGCGGTCACCGATATTGCATCGAGCGAGGCGTGATTGTTGGGAATGTCCGGTGTCAACAAGGCGCGGATGCCAAAGGCGGCATAGGCGGCTGAATAATTCAGGGGGCAGTTGATCCCGCGATCCACCGCAGGGGAGGACCCCGACAAATCGACATCAATTCGACCGCCGCCAATGGTCACGCGGGCGCGCAGCGTGATCGGCGCATCGTATCCGTCAAGCTGCAGACTGTGTTCGTAGACACCCGCAGGCGCCCGCGACAAAGCCTTGGTTGTGCCCGCGGCAGACCGGTCAAAGATAAAGGCCGCAACCTCCGCAAGATCGCCCAACCGGTAGTCTTGCATCAAATCCAGCAGCCGCGCGACGCCGGTGTCGTTGCTGGT
>CALCPC010000135.1 GCA_937900975.1 uncultured Paracoccaceae bacterium | reverse complement strand
CGTGCCGGACGGTGGGCGGGGCCTTTGTGATGTCGGCAACCCCGTCTTTTTCTTCCCAGAGGGAGAGCGTGTGCGTGCCTGAACATGCCCCAGAACCCCCGTGGACCGCACCCATCCAGCATGGGGGGGCGCGGCTGGAGCCGCTGGACCCGGGCCCGATCAGCGCGCTGCAACTGGGCCTGCGCGGGCATGAACCCCTGCGCACCGCGCTGTCGGCGCTGGGGCTGGATTTGCCGGCGGCGGGCGCGGCGGCTTATGCGGGGGAAGGCCGGTGCCTTTGGGCGGGCTACGATCATTGGCTTTTGGTGGGCGTGGCGGCGCAAGGGTTGGACGCGCATGCCGAGGTGACGGATCAGTCCGACAGTTGGGCCGTGCTGGCGCTGCCGGGGGGCGATCGGCACGCGGTGCTGGCACGCCTGATCCCCGTCGATTTTGCGTCTCAAGCTGTTGGTGCGACCATCCGCAGCGAGCTGAAGCATATCCCGACGCTTTTTGAGGTCGCCGAGACGGCGATCCGGATCTACGCGCCGCGCTCCTATCGCGTCACTGTGCATCATGATTTGGCCACGGCCATGCAAAGCGTCGCCGCGCAAGCCGGCTATCGGGCGGGTTGAGCGCGCGCGTCAGGGGTGGTGGTACCGACGCCCCGGCTCGAACCAGGGACCTCTTGATCCACAATCAAGCGCTCTAACCTACTGAGCTACGTCGTCACTGGCTTTCGCTTACCCCCTTGTGTCGAGGCTGGCAAGACTTGGCAGGCTTGAAAGCAGTGCGGCGATGGGCTAGGGCAGCGCGGCTTTGACGGGCGCCGCGCCTTGGGGGTGCGCGGCGGGCCGGCATGGGGCGGGTTTGAGAATAGGGTTCGGGGGCAGGCACGGATGGGCATCAACAGCCAAAGCGATCTTGAGACAGAGCTGCAGATCGGGCCGACCAGCGCCGGCAAGGTGCGCCTTTATGTGCGGGGTGCGGGCGTCGATCTGCCGATGGATTTCGATCCCGACGATGCCGATGAGATCGCCGAGGAGCTGCGCGCCGCCGCCGCCCGGGCGCGCCGGTCCTAGCGGGACGCGCCGCGCGGACCTTGCGTTGACGTGACATAGCCGGCGGTTGGGGCGCCGGATCGCGCGGGTCTTATGGGTCGGATCTGATCGTGGCAGCGGCGGTCCTCGCAAGGCCTCGCGGCCCTGACGTCAAGGCGGGCGGGCTGGGGCGCCTGGCTTGATCGGGGGGGGGAGATTGCTCTTCCCTTGACGGCGTGCGGATCGGTCCTGCGGTCGAGATCATCGACACAGCAGGCGGCGTTGTCCTTTGCTTTTGACGGCGGACGCGCGGGTTTTTGCGGTGTGTGATGCGGTGGCCGGCCCTTTTGTCGAGGGTCTTCGTTTCACAATAAGACCGCGAAAACCGACACATGGTTTGAAGATCGCCAGGATGCGGGTCGCAAAGCGGCGCCTTGCGGTCGGCGTTGGGCGGCGCGCGCCTTCGCCAGCGCCGATCGCTGGTTTTGGGTCTCAGTTGGCGAAAACGCCCCTCTGGGGCGCAGTCGGCGCCCGGGTCATGCGGAACGCTGTCAGAGTGCATGGTTTAGGGCCTGTGGACATTCATCGTGAGTTAATGATGGCTGAGCATAGACAGATCATTGAGGCATAGGATGAATCTGTCTTGTCAGACCGCATGGCTATGCGTTTGAATTCCTTTAGCTTCTGGAAGTAGTTCTCGATCAGGTGTCGCCACTTGTACATTTCTTCATCGATCAGCAGTGGCTCCAAACGTTGTGGGCGCTGCGAGATGACGATCTTCGCGCCACGTTGGTTCATATCTTGAATGATCCAATTGCTGTCGAAGGCCTTGTCGGCCAGCATGGCACCGAATTCGACGCCATGGATTAAGGGTGCGGCGCCGACTGTATCATAGCGGTCGGCGGGCATCAGAACAATCCGAACCAAGTTGCCAAGCGCATCCACGAGGGCCAGAACTTTGGGCGTCCAGCCGCCCTTCGATTTCCCTATGGCCTGGCTTTGAGTCCCCCTTTTGCGCCCATTCATACGCCATTGTGCTTGAACCAATGGCGCAACAATGGCGCATCGGTGGACCTTGACGATGGTGGCGTCGACCATCGCATATTCCATGTCGGGCTCATCGCTGAGTGCATCAAAAATACGTTTGAATACATCGGCTTGAACCCAGCGACGGAACCGCCTGAAGGTGCTGTTCCAATTGCCAAACTCAGGCGGCAGGTCTCGCCAAGGCGCGTCTGTGCGCACAATCCAAAGCACTGCTTCAAGGAAAAGCCTTGTGTCGCTCCCAGTACGCCCCGGAGCCGCAAGACCACCGGTGCATAAGGGTTCAATCGCACACCACTGGCGATCCGTGAGAACAAATATGCTCGGGTCCATTCAAACCTCCTCTTTTGGAAGGTTGATTCAGAACTCAGAGCAGATGGGAATCCTGAATGTCCACAGGCCCTAGAGCGGCGTTTTCGATCCGCGTTTCTGATCTAATTTCCAAAGGGTTTGTCGGTCTTTGCGGCGGATCACGCCTCGACCGCCGCGAGGCCGGGATCCAGAAGGCGTGCGGTGCGCAACGCGCCCGCGCGGGCAAAGCGCAGCGTAAGCGCCTTGCGGCGCGCGGCGTTCCGCGGTGTTTCCGGTGCATCCACAACGAATTCGGCATCATAGGCTTCGGCGCGGTTGATGCCGGTCCCGGATGGAAGCAGGTGGTCGGGAAACGCGGTGTCGACGGCCCAAAAATAGCGATCGCACCAGTCCAGGTACCCCGCCCATTTGCGGTCGGATTGAAAGTCCGCGCGGCTGGATTTGCACTCAACGATCCAAATGCGCCCGCGCCGGTCCAGCGCCATGACATCGACGCGCATACCCCGGGTCGGCACGAATTCCGTCAGACAGGCAAGGCCTTGCGCGACCAAGTGGCGGCAGACCCCGCGTGCCAAAAGTTGACCGGGTAAAAGCGGTGCGTCCATGGGGCGTAGCTGAACATTTCAGGAACATTCCGTCAAGATCTGACGGGCCCCCGGGCGGGTGTTGAGCAGTCCCAGCGCCTCCAGCCGCGCGAGATACCGCTCTGCCTGCGCCTCAACGCCATAAAGATCGGCCATCAGCGCCTGGCCGCGCGCGGCCCGTGCGGCAGCCGCAGCGGGATCGTCGGCCACGGCGCGAAGCGTTGCGGCCAAGGCGTCGGCATCGATATCGGCCCACCGTGCCCCCGGCGTCGGCCAAATCGTCTCGGCCCGCGTGACGGGGCGGAGGCGGAAGGGCACGGGAAAGGCTGTGTCCTCGGTGCAAAAATCGCGCGGACCGGACCAATCCGTAACGACCACGGGCTTGCCGAGCGCAAGCGCGAAGGCCGGCAGATACCCAAACCCTTCCGCCCGATGCGGTGAGATCAACGCTGTGGCGCTGTCGATCAGGCCAAGAAGCTCTGGAAAGGGCAGAAGCGCTTCGATCAAGCGTATGCGGGGATCGTGACCGGCCGCGGTCCGGATGGCGGCCATTTGTCCCTCCGGGTCGCCCCAATGGCCGGCGGGCAGCGGTGTCGTTTTGATCACCAGTTCCACATCCCGGTCGGACGGAAACGCCGCGCGAAAGGCCCGTACCGCCGCCAGCGGGTTTTTCCGCGCGACCGAGGAACGGGCATCGAATGCCACCAAAAAGCGAAGCCGCCCCCCAGGCGGGCGCGGCGTCGGCGCTGGCGCAAGATGCGGCAGCGCCTTGCGCATCAGCCGCACCCGGCCAGGCAAGGCACGGCCATAGACCCGCTCCAAAAACACGGATGGCACCCAAACTTCGTCCAAAAGCTCCAGCGCCAGGCGATGCGCCTCGGGCAATCGGTCGAGTTCCCACAGAAGATAGCCGATGTGAAAAGCGTCCCGGTGGCGGTAGGCGTTGAACAAGGTCTCGGGGATGCGGTCGGCATTGAGGTGGTAGAGCGCCACGTTTCGCCGCAGCGTCGGCGCCGGCCGCGCCGGCGCAGTGGCAAGCGCGACTTTGCCGCCATGCCCGGCGATGGCGGGGGACAGGCCCGCGCGGCCGGCGGCCTCAACGCTCATCCACAGGTTTTGGAGAAGCCCTGTATCCCCCTCCGTCAATCCGTGCAGCGTCAGCGCCGGCGCCTCGGGCCGAGCGTCGCCGGCGCCCGCAGGATGCCCAGGCTCCAACAAGGCGCTTAGGTCGGCGGCCCAGGGCGCCCGCCGCCAGGGCTGGCGAAACGCTTCGATAGAGGTCATCGGGGCGCGGAGCGCGAGGAGCAGCGTCAGCTCCAACACAGTGAGGTTTTCGGGGTCGTCGCCCAAGGGGCGGTGAAACCGTGCGGCGATATCGGGGTCCGCGACACCGGCGAGCAGGGGTTGGATCAAGCGTTGCGCGGGCGTCTCAGGCCGCGGCAAGGGGCGTGGAAGATAGGCGCGCGCCCGTCCGCCCTGGCCGCAAAGCCGCAGGTGTTGGACCAATTTCGGTGCCCCGCTGCCGGGGGCGAGGGCCAGGCATCGGTGGATGTGACCCGGGGCCGTCACCTCTGGCGACAGGCGCAGCACGCGCAACGTTTCGGTCAGCCATGGCGATGTCAGCCCCGGCGCCGTTTCCACCACCCGGGCCAAATCCTCGGCCAGCGCAG
>CALCPC010000134.1 GCA_937900975.1 uncultured Paracoccaceae bacterium | reverse complement strand
AACCCAGGCCATGGTGTTTGCCTGGATGCCGTGGATTTTTATGTTCATGCTCGGCATTTTTGCCAGCGGTCTGGTGCTGTACTGGACGGCGAACAACGTCATCACCTTCACGCAGCAATATCTGATCATGCGCAGCCAAGGCGTGAAGCCGGATGTGTTCGGGAATATATTGGCCAGCTTCAAACGCGACAAAGCGGCTGATTAGATGCATCTTTCGCGGATCTACCGGCACCCGATCAAAGCGCTGGGCGTCGAAAGTCTGGCCGAGGTCACGCTGACCCCCGGCGCGCGTCTTGCCGGTGACAGGCTTTGGGCGGTGGCGCATGAGGCCGCGCGGCTTGAGACCGAAGGCGGTTGGGCCCATTGCTCTAACTTCATCCGGGGTGCGAAATCGGCGGAACTGATGGCCATCACGGCGGTGACGTCCCCGGGCGGTCTGACGCTCAGCCATCCGAAACGGCCCGACATCACGCTGAACCCCGAAACCGACGGCGCGGCGTTGATCGATTGGGTGCGGCCCTTGTGCGATCCCGGCCGCGCGGCGCCCGCGCGGCTGGTCCCAGTGGCCGACGGCGTGACGGACAACGCGATGCCTTGGCTTTCGCTTTTGTCCCACAGCTCTCGCCAAGATCTTAGCGCCGTGATGGGGCGCGGCCTGTCGCCGCGTCGATTTCGCGGCAATCTTTGGATCGAGGGTGCCGAACCCTGGGCCGAATCGGGTTGGATCGGCCGCCGTCTTGCGATCGGCGACACGGTTTTGGAAGTGACGGAACCGATCGACCGCTGCTCTGCCACCAATGTCGATCCCGAAACCGGCCAGGCCGACAGCGACCTCCTAAAAGCGCTTGAGGATCATCGGGGCAATATCGATTTCGGCGTGTTTGTTGCCGTGATCGCCGGCGGCCCGATTGCGCCCGGCGATCCTGTCACCCTGTTGTGACCGCCGCCGAACGCAGCAGCACGGGGCTGGATGGCGCCGCCTTTTCGGCAAAAGGTGCCAGCTGGGCAGTTTGTCAGCCCTTGCGCGGGTGCGTGGGCTTCGGCACCGCACCCGCCGGGGCCGTCGGGACAGCGCCGCCGATCCCAGCCCCGCATTGGTCCACCGCGCCAAATAGCACCCCTTCTGCCGGGACGCCGCGGGGGTGAGCGCGAACCTCTTCACGCTCGCCGCCGCCCCGGATGCCGAGGCCGCGGCGCGGGCCGCACAGCTTTTCCGGGAAGAGGCCACGTTTCTAAAGGGCGTGGTGGCGATGTCGGGGCTGCCCCCCGCCGACCGGTTGGAAGTGTGTTTCGCGGGCCGGTCCAACGTTGGCAAGTCGACGCTGATCAACGCGCTGACCGGTCGGCGGGCGCTGGCACGGGCGTCGAACACGCCCGGACGCACGCAGGAGATCAACTTTTTCACCCAAGGTCCGATCTATTTGGTCGATCTGCCGGGCTACGGCTTTGCCAAAGCGCCAAAGGCGGCGGTGGAGCGGTGGCAGGCGCTGCTGAAGGCATACCTTGCCGGGCGGCCGACGCTGCGCCGTGTTTTTCTGCTGATCGACAGCCGGCACGGGCCAAAACCGGTCGACGATGAGATTATGGGGCTGCTCGACAAAGCGGCGGTCGCGTTTCAGGCCGTCCTTACCAAAACCGACAAACCGAAAGCGGCGGAGCTTGAGACCGTGATCGCGCAAACCAAGGCTGTGCTTGCGCGCCATCCCGCGGCGTTCCCTGAAATCGTGGCCACCTCCTCAGAGAAGGGTCACGGGCTCGACACGCTGCGCGCGGTCATCGGGGATATGGCAGCCGGGTGACGGTGTAGGCCGTGCTAAGCCCCGCGGCGGAGGCCAATGCCTCGGCCCCGCGCCGCGCCTCGACCGTGTCGAGCGGCCCGACCCAGACCCGGCGGCCAAGCCCCGGCGCGCCGGTGGTCCGCACCGGGTAGCCAAGGCCGGTGAAAAAATCTTTCAGCGCCCGCTCACCCCGCCCACCGGTCACAAGACCCGCGTGCAGATACTCAGGCGCCGTCAAGGCCCCGATCCCCGCCGCATTGAACGCCTGCATCCGGGCCGCCGTCTCCCCCAGATCGGGGATGCGCGAGAGACGGGTCCAGCAATCGAATTGGCGCAGCCCCGAGACCACGATGTCGGTGCGGTCGAAGGCGTTGACCTGCGTCCCGATGGTCCGGCGCACAATCTCGCTGTTGCCGGCGGAGAGCAAAAGCGCCCGATCGTAGTCGCGAAAAAGGTTCAGGCATTGCTGGATCCGCTCCGCCTCCGTCATGCCGCCGCCGCACCCCGCAAGCCAGACCGACACCAGACCCAAAACGCTCCACCGCATGACGATCCCCTTCGCTTTGGCCAACCCTTTCGGCTGGCGACCCCCGCTTGGGCAGGATACAACGCCCCCGATTTCGGGGAGGTAAAATTTATGGTGGCCAATCGCCCATCCCAGGACTGGACCGCGACCGCACACACCTTGGCCAAGGCACTGCCCTATCTGCAACGCTACGATGGCGCCATCGTCGTGGTGAAGGTCGGCGGCCATGCGATGGGCGACGCTGCCGCGATGGAGGATTTTGCCCGCGACATCGTGTTGATGAAGCAGTGTCGGATCCAGCCTGTGTTGGTGCATGGCGGCGGGCCGATGATCAACGCCATGTTGGACCGGCTGAACATCCCGTCGGAGTTTATCAATGGCCGCCGCGTGACCACGCCCGAGGTGATGGACGTGGTGGAGATGGTTCTGTCCGGTTTGGTCAACAAGCGCATCGTGCAGGCGATCAACGCGCAAGGGGGACGGGCTGTCGGGCTGTCGGGCAAGGACGCCAGCCTAATCACCTGTACGCGGGCCGAGGGGCCGGGCGGCGCCGATCTTGGTCTTGTCGGGCACCCCGCGCGGGTCGACCCGATGGTCCTGCGCACTTTTTTGGACAGCGATTTGATCCCCGTTGTGGCCCCGCTTGGCGTCGGGCGGGCGGGCGAGACGCTGAACATCAATGGCGACACGGCCGCCGGGGCGGTGGCCGCCGCGCTGCGCGCGGACCGGTTCTTGCTGTTGACCGACGTGGCAGGCGTCAAGGATGCCACGGGCGCGGTCCTTGGCGAGATGACCTCGGAAACCGTGCGGGATTTGACCGAGCGGGGTGTTATCGCCGGCGGTATGATCCCGAAAACCGAGACCGCGCTGGCAGCGCTAGAGGGCGGTGTGCGGGGTGTTGTGATTTTGGACGGACGGGCGCCGCATGCGTGTTTGCTTGAGCTCTTTACCGAACATGGCGCAGGCACATTGATACGGCTTTGATCAGGCACGCCGGCGCCGACGGTCCAACCTGTCGCAGTTTGCGGACCAGTGGTTGACCCCGGCGGATTGGCGCGACACTTCATGGGCTATGGAACATGAAGCGATTATACGCCTGGGGATTTTTGTGGGCCTTTTCGGCCTCCTCGCCCTGGCCGAGAGCTATCTGCCGCGCCGGGCGCGCAGCGTGCCCCGCAGCGCGCGCTGGACCACCAATTGGGGCATTGTGATCCTCGACACACTGACGCTGCGCCTGCTTGCCGTCGCGATGCCGCTCCTTGCCATCGGCGCAGCACTGGATGCCGGTCAGCGGGACTGGGGCCTTTTCAATCAGCTGGCCTGGCCGCTGTGGCTTGAGGCGGTGCTGGCCGTTTTGATCCTGGATTTTCTGATCTGGTTGCAGCACGTCGTCACCCACCGGGTGCCGCTGTTGTGGCGGTTTCACCAGGTCCATCACGCCGACCCGGACATGGACGTCACCACGGCGATCCGGTTCCATCCGGTCGAGATTGCGGTGTCGATGCTGTTGAAGATCGGTGCCGTCTATTTGTTGGGCCCCGCCGCGCTGGCGGTTTTGATCTTTGAAGTCCTGTTGAACGGGATGGCGATGTTCAATCACGCGAACCTGGCGCTTAGCCGCCGCCAAGACGCGGCGCTGCGGATGCTGATCGTAACGCCGGATATGCACCGGATCCACCATTCGGTGCATCGGGCGGAGCATGACACGAACTATGGGTTTTCCCTGTCGGTTTGGGATCGGCTGTTTGGCACCTATAAAGCAGAGCCCGAGGCCGGGCACATGGCGATGCGGACCGGGCTCGATCTGCCGGCCGCGGCGCGGCCCGAGGCGCTTTTCTGGTCGCTGCGCCTGCCATTTCGGCGCTAGGGCATGAAGGCGGATCTGGCAACGGTCGGCTTGACCGCGCTCGCCACGCTCCGAGGGCGCGGTGAGCCTGACCCTGATCGGGCCTGACGGGCCGGCGTTTTGGCCGATCTTCGCCGCCTCCGCAGAATATGAGAGCGGGTTGCCAGACCCGCTGGACCGGTGGTCCGCCCGGGTGATCGGCGGGCTTGCCGCAACGCTGGGCGGTGCGGCGCATTTCCCGTTCGGCGGCCCACCCTGGCCGCCGTTTATCGCTTGGGCCGAGGCGTCGGGGCGCATCTATCGCTCCCCCGTTGGGCTGTTGGTGCATGCGCGAGAGGGGATGTGGGTTTCGTTCCGCGGCGCGATCGCGCTGCCTTATCCGGTGTTTGAGGAGGCCGTCGCCTCCCCTTGTGTAAGTTGCGCGGATCAGCCCTGCCGCACGGCCTGTCCGGTGGGCGCGCTGACCGATCAGGGCTATGACGTACCGGCCTGTCGCGCGCATTTGGCGACAGAGGCCGGCCGCGCCTGCCGCACCGGATGCCTTGTGCGTCGCGCATGCCCGGTCGGCGTGGGGCGCCGGTCAGAGGTGCAATCGGCGTTTCACATGGCAGCCTTCGCGCCGGGTCTGCCGGCATGAGGCTGATCTTGATGCGGCACGCCAAATCGGATTGGTCGCGCGGGATTTCTGACCACGCGCGGGGCCTGAACGCGCGGGGGACACGCAGCGCCTCCGCGCTGGGTGACTGGATGCGCGCCAAGGGTTATCTGCCCGATGCCGCGTTGGTCTCGGATGCCGCGCGCACGCGCCTGACCTTTGAAGGATTGGCGCTGCTCGCAACGCCGCTGACGCTGTTGCCGGAGCTTTATCATGCAGAGCCCGACACGCTTCTTGCCGTGCTGCGGCGCGCGGACGCGGCCACGGTCCTGATCATCGCCCACAACCCCGGGATCGCCAGCTTTGCCGCCGAGATGGTTGCAGCGCCGCCATCGCACCCCGACTTCATGCGCTACCCGACGGGGGCGACGACGGTGATGGATTGTGAAGCTACGGCTTGGTCGACGGTGCAACACGGCGCCGGGATGGTCCGCGCCTTTGTCACGCCGCGCGCGCTTACGGACTGAACGCCCCGCGCAAGCGCCACATTGCTCCGGCGTCTTGGCCCCTGTCTTAAGAACGCAGAGCCAATCTCGGGCGCTCTATTGGCGCACACCTCCGCGCGCCGCGCAGGGCGTCTGTTGAGCTTAAAGGCCCAACGCCTTTTGTCTTACTCGTCCGCGGTGTCCCTCGCGGGCGTGTCGCCCTCCGCCAGCGACCCCTGGTCCTCAGTCGCCAAGGCCCAAACGCCAAGACGCCCAAAGGATGAGCGGTCGAGCCGTCCATCGCGGTAAAGCCGCTGACCCGACTTCCGCATCCGGTATTGCCAGGTGAAGAAGTCTTTTTCGTTGGCCTCAAGCTCTGAGCGTTTGTTTTCCCAGATGTATTTGGCGATCTCGACGATGTGACCCTCGCCGCCGAGGCTGTCGAGGGCTTCGAGAACCCAATTGTCGAGGTCTTCGTTCGTCACGGTTAGTGCCCCAGGATCTGACTCAAGAACAGTTTCGTCCGGTCCGACTGCGGAATGTTAAAGCACTCTTTGGGCGTGTTCTGTTCCACGATCTGCCCCTGGTCCATAAAAATCACAAGGTTGGCCACGGCTTGGGC
>CALCPC010000133.1 GCA_937900975.1 uncultured Paracoccaceae bacterium | reverse complement strand
CGTTTGGCAGATGCACGATCCAGGCTGCCTCCCCCCGTGCGGCCCGCACCCCGCCTTGGAAAACCGCCTCATAACAGATCAACGGCAAAAACGCCGGCAGGCCCCGGACCGAGAGGGGCGCGCGGACCGTCCCGGGCACATAGCCCCCCCGCTCCTCCGCCGCGAGGCCAAAGATCCCAAGCTCGGCGAAAACCTCGGCAAAAGGCATGTATTCGCCAAACGGGACCAGATGAACCTTGTCGTAGAAATCGCGGCTGCCGGTCACGGCCAGCGTGTTGCGCCAGCCCCCGGTTTCGGGCCAGCGCCGGGTGCCATAAATCACCGGCGCGCCGGCGGCGGCCTTGGCCATCGCGGCCTCGGCTTCCGGGGCGCTTGCGTAAAGAAAGCTGACGGCGACCTCGGGCCAGATCACCACATCGGGCGCGCCCGGGGCGGCCGTCGCCGCCATCATCCGCTGCCAAAAGATCGGCATATGCGCGGGATCCCTTTTCAGATGTTGTGCAGCATTCGGTTGGACCAGGCGCACGGTCAGCCCCGGCGCCGGCGCCGGCGCGGCGACAGGGCGGTGCGCCAGCGCCAGCGCCGCCAGCGTCAGTGCCAGGCTGGCCGCGACCCCACCCCGGCCCAGCGCGGGCAGAAGGATCGCGGTCAGCACAAGGAGGGTCAGCGCATAGGGGCCGAGATCGGCGGCCAGCGGCAGCCACGGCGTCTCAAGCAAGGCATAGGCCGGCAAAGCCCAGGGAAATCCAGTCAAGACATGACCGCGAAGCGCCTCCGCCCCCGCCCACAGCACCGCCAGCATCACAACCCGCGCCGCGCCGGCGGGCGCCAGCCGCTGCGCCAGGCCGAAGGCGCCGGCCCAGAACAAGGCCAGCCCACCGGCAAGTCCAACCAGCGCAAAAGGCGCCATCCATCCGTGGCGCGCGATATCGACGAGAAAGGGCTCCACGATCCAAGACAGGACCAGCGCGAAATAGCCAAAGCCCGCGCACCACCCGATCAGCGCCGCGCGCCGCGGGGTTGCAGCGGCGATGGCGAGATGCGCCAGCACGGGCCCCGCCAAAAGCATCGCCAGCGGGAAATCGTAAGGGGACTGGCCGAAGCCCAACAGCGCGCCCGCCAAGACGGCCGCCAACCGGGGGCGGGTCGTAAAGCGCGCGGTCTTTGATAGCGTGGCGCCAAGCGTCGCCAGGCGGGCCCGCATCCGGCCTACTCGGCCGCGCGGTCCAAGAGCGCGGCCGATTGAAGCCGCACCCGCAGCCGTTTCAGGCTGCGCGGATCGGCCTCGACCACCTCAAACTCATGCCCGCCGGGGTGGCATACAATCTCACCGCGCACCGGAACCCGCCCGGCAAGCATGAAAACCAGGCCGCCAAGCGTGTCGATGTCCTCGTCCATATCGTCGGCCAAAAGGCCAAGACCCGAGATCGCCTCGAAATCCGCCAGCGCCAGGCGGGCAGAGGTCAGGTAGACGCCCGGCGCCTCCTCGGCCCAAAGCTCCGCCGCCTCGTCGTCATGCTCATCTGCGATTTCGCCCACGATCTGCTCAACCAGATCCTCGCTGGTCAAAAGCGAGTCGACGCCGCCATATTCGTCGATCACCAAAGCCATGTGAATGCGGTCGGTCTGCATCTTCTGCAACAAAACCCCCATCGGCATGGAGGGCGGCGCGTAAAGCAGCGGCCGCATAAGGTTGCGCAGATCGTAAGCCGCTTCTTCGGCCCCGAACCCGCAGCTCAGCGACAAGTCTTTGAGGTGGACAAGGCCCAAGGGGTTGTCGAGCGTGTCGTCATAGACCGGCAGGCGGGAATAGCTGGAGACGCGGAAATGCGCCACCACCTCAGCCAGGGGCGCATCGATGGGGACCGAGGCGATATCGGCCCGGGGCACGCAGATGTCGCGGATCCGAACCTCGGCCATGTTGCGCACATTGTGCAGCATGGTACGCGCTTCTTGCGTGGTCTCGGCCTCCTGCGGGTGGGAATCGGGACGCGCATCGGGTCGCGATGCGGTGCCTAATAACCAGCCGAACATGGACCGTATTCGGGATTTGGGTTCGTTTGCGTCCGGACCTTGTTCGGTCTCGGCAGGTGCATCGGCGCGGTCGCCCATGATCTCCATACCAAATGTAAAGGCGGCAAGCCGCCGCCGCAAAGCTTAATATGGGCTTGGATACCCGATCCTGGCAAGGGCACGAACCTCCAAATCCTCCATGACTGTGGCGTCTGCCTCGTTTTCGTGGTCATAGCCGAGAAGATGTAAGCATCCGTGAATGATCAGATGCGCGATATGCGCCTCAAACGGGCGATCGGCGGCCTTGGCCTCCGCCCGGCAGGTCTCATACCCAAGCGCAATATCGCCGAGCAGGGGGCGGCCGAACCGGTCCTCGGGCGGCGCGGCGCCGGGTGCAAGGTCGAAGGCCGGCCAAGACAGAACATTCGTGGCGCCGTCACGGCCCCGGAACGTGGCGTTCAGCCCCGCCATTCGGGCGTCGTCGGCGGCGAGGATGGCGATCTCCAAGGGCGCCGCGATCCCCGCTGCGCCCAGCGCCGCGGCCGCGGCCCGCTCAGCCAACGGCTGCAGAAAGGGGGCATCCCAGCGCGCGTCCTCGATCACAAGATCGACGGTGTCAATCGCTGCGCTTATCGGCGGCCTCGTAGGCTTGGATAATCTTCGCGACCATTGGATGGCGGACCACGTCGCCCGCGCTGAACCGGGTGAAGCCGATGCCGTCGACGCCGCGCAGCACTTTCTCGGCCTCGACCAGGCCCGAGGGCACGCCGCGCGGCAGATCGATCTGCGTCATGTCTCCGGTGATCGCCATCCGGCTGCCTTCGCCGAGCCGGGTGAGAAACATCTTCATCTGCATCGTGGTCGCGTTCTGCGCTTCGTCGAGCACGACAAACGCGTTGGCCAGCGTCCGCCCGCGCATGAAGGCCAGCGGCGCGATCTCGATCTGCTTTTCCTCCATCAGCCGGGGCAACTGCTTGCCGGGCAGAAAATCGTTCAGCGCATCGTAAAGCGGCTGCATGTAGGGATCGACCTTCTCCTTCATGTCGCCGGGTAGAAAACCCAAACGCTCCCCCGCCTCGACCGCCGGGCGCGACAGGATGATCCGCCCGACGCGGCCCTCGATGAACATCGACACCGCCGCGGCGACGGCAAGATAGGTTTTGCCAGTGCCGGCGGGGCCGAGGCCGAAGACAAGCTCATGCTTGAACAGCGATTTGACATAGGCCTGTTGCGCCGGTGTGCGCGGCTCGATGGTTTTCTTGCGGGTCCGGATTTCGACCGCACCGCCCTGAAACATCTCAAGCTGATCGGGGGCAAGCGTTGTTTGGTCCGCGCGCGGCATGCGCAGCGCTGCCTCTACGTCGCCGGGCTCCACCGCGCGGCCTTGTTCCAAGCGCTGGTAAAGCGCTTCCAGCGCTTCGGCGCCGCGAGAAACCGCGTCGCCCTCGCCATGGAGCACAAGCTCATTGCCCCGCCGCGTGATCACGACCGAAAGCGCGGTTTCGATCTGTGTCAGATGGCGGTCGTATTCGCCGCACAGGTCGATAAGCAGACGGTTGTCGGGAAAGCTGACGCTTTTGTCGCGGATGTCGCCGGCGGACGGGTCGTGCAGGACGGATGTCGCCAAGGTCGCTCCATCAAGAAGTTTGGCACGACCGTGCCCCGCCCCCCGGCGCGGTGCAAGCAGAATATCTTTCACAATGCCGACAGAGTGCCAATGGCAGCGCCGCGCGGGCCATTCTTTGCTCAGCGGCGGGGGGGCGGGCGCTCGGCGGGGGGGCGGGCGCTCGGCGGGCGCTCCGGCACGGCGAAGGAGGCGCCAAGCCGCCGTCAAAGGGCTGAGCCCCCGCGCGGCGTCCGGCCAGCGCGGCTCACAGGAAGCGCCGGGTGGCGGTCGGTGCAAGAACCAAGCCCATCCGCGCCGCCGCGCAGGCGCCCGTAGTATCGATCCCCGCCCCGTGGACCCCCGCCCCGTGGACCCCGCCCTGTGGACCGCCGCCGCGTGGACGGCCGCGCCATTGTCCGCCACCCAGTGGCCCGCCACCCCCGCGGACCGCCTCCCGTTGACCGCCGCCCGCATGACCGCAAGGCGCGGGATCGCGCCGCCCCCCGGTTCGCAAAAGCCAACCCTCTGCCCATCGACTAGCCGGCCCGCCGCGATTGCGTAGCGCTCGACCCAATGCTAGCGCACCACGCGCGGCCCCAACAGTCGAGCCCTACGAGGGTCGCTACACCATGCCGCGTTTTGGTGAGGGCAAGGGTCGCTGCGCCTCCAACGTTCTGCGGCGCAGAGCAGCTTCCCCCGGCGCGGCAGACCCGCAATCGCCCCCGCGCGCGACAGCCGGCGAACATCACCCGCATCACCCGCTTCCGGTCGGATGTCTCATAAGACCAAACCACTCCGCCCCCCACAGCACCCCAAGGGCCGCCCAGCCGCCACGCTTCCGCAGCCCGTTAAACCGGCAGAGCGGCGCACAGACCACTCACCCCACCGCGCATCCGGCAGGCCCGGCGGCGCGTCCGCGTTAGGTCGGGCGCCGAGGGACACGCACCGCCGCGCATCGGTCTTTGCGCGGGATCGTGGCAGCAGCCCAAAGCGCCGCGCATCTGCTGGGCGACGGCGGGACAAGGCAGGTTTGCGCGGTCTAGGGTTGAGGGCGCTTACCCCCGTGCTGCATCCGGGCAAAGCGGGTTTGCGGGCGGCGCTGCAGCTGCGCACCCCAAGCGGTGCGTCCGGCGGGCCGGGTTTCACCCGGAGACTAGACGGCGTTTTCGGTTTCAGCGGGGTGTCCAAGCACGCCCACCTTCGCGGATTAGCTCCTGACCGGGCCTTTTGCAGCAGCCCGCACCGCTTTGCATCATCGGGGCGGCGGTTTGGCAAAGCGGGTTTGCGAGGAGCAGCGCTGAGGATGCTCTCGCCGCGTGTCAGCCGGGCAAAGCGGGTGGCCGGGTCGCAGTGCTGCCGGGACGCACCCCGCGCGGAGCGTCCGTTGGGCCAGGTATCACCTGAGGACTGGATAGCGTTTTGGTTTTGGGTCAAGCGCTCAGGAATATCCGCACCGTCGCCGAACTTGGGCCAA
The DNA here is from genome assembly GCA_937900975.1 of uncultured Paracoccaceae bacterium. Classification (GTDB taxonomy): domain Bacteria; phylum Pseudomonadota; class Alphaproteobacteria; order Rhodobacterales; family Rhodobacteraceae; genus Algicella. The sequence goes on along the minus strand of CALCPC010000133.1, from coordinate 731 downwards.
TGAGCGGGCCTATCGCGGCAACCCGCATCGCCTTACGGCGGCGAGGCAAAGTGGGTGTGTCGGGAGCAGCGCTGAGGTTGCTCACGCCGCGCGGCAGCCGGGTATCGCGGGTGTTCGGGTCGCCGTGCTGCAGGCGCGCACCCCGCGCTGGGCGTCTGGGAGGTCGGGTATCTCCCGAAGACTGGGCGGCGTTTCTGGTTTTGGTGGGGCACTGAAGCCCAGCCACCGCCCCCGCGCGTGCACCTCTGCGCGGAGGGGGGTAGCGGCAGGCTGCACTGGCGGGACGGCGGTGGGGCAAGGGAGGGTTTGGGCGGTTTCGCGTTTAGGGCGCCCACCCCCGCGGGGCAACTAGTAGGCGGGGGTGGGCGGTGTTTCGGGCTTTGGGGTGGCGTCCAGGCATGTTCCCACCATCGCCGAACTTGGGCCACTGAGCGGGCCGATCGCGGCATCCCGCTCCGCTTTGCGGCGGCGGGGCAAAGTGGGTTTGCGGGGAGCGGCGCTGAGGGTGTTCTCACCGCGCGGCAGCCGGGCAAAGCGGGCGTGCGGGGCGCAGTGCTGCATTCGTTCACCCCACGCAGGGCGTCCGGCGGGCCGGGTTTCCCCCGGAGACTGGGTGCGTTTGCAGTTTTGGGGGGGGGGCGCTTGCGCATACCCACTGCCACCGCGCGCGCGCCTCTGCGCGGGGGCAGCAGGCTGGACCGGCGTGCTTTGGCGGGGCGCCGGTGGGGCAA
>CALCPC010000132.1 GCA_937900975.1 uncultured Paracoccaceae bacterium | reverse complement strand
ACTTTCACGGCCGAGCCGCGATTGGCATTCTGATTGTGCAGGACATTCTGGCGCTGATTGTGCTTGCCATTTTTTCGGGCAAGGTCCCCGGGCCTTGGGCGCTGCTGATCTTTGCCGTGCCGTTGTTGCGCCCGCTGATCTATCGGCTTTTAGACATGGCCGGCCATGATGAGGTGCTGGTCCTTGCTGGCATGACGCTCAGCCTGGTGATCGGCGGTTACGGGTTTGAGATCATCGGTCTGAAGGGGGAAATCGGCGCGCTGGTGATGGGGCTTTTGCTGTCCAACCACCCGCGGGCAAGCGAATTGTCGGATTCGCTCTGGTCGCTGAAGGAGGTTTTTCTGGTGGGCTTTTTCCTGTCCATCGGAATGTCGGGATTGCCGGATTGGGGCGCCATTTTGTTCGCGCTTGCAATGGGTGTTTTGCTGCCCTTGAAGGCGGTTTTGTTCTTCTTCCTGCTTGTGGCCTTCGGTCTGCGCGCGCGCACAGCGTTTCTGTCGTCGCTGGCGCTGGGGGTGTACAGTGAGTTTGGTTTGATCGTCGCGGCCGGCATCCCAGCGGCAGAGCCCTTTGTGGTCCCGCTTGCCATCGCCGTTTCAGTCTCGTTCTTGATCGGGGCGCCGCTCAACCGTTTTGCGCATCCGCTGTTCCAGCGGTATGAGACCTATCTGCAACGCTACGAACGGCCCACGCGCCACCCCGATGAGCAACCGACCGAGCTTGGCGATGCGGATGTGCTGATCTTCGGCATGGGCCGCACGGGAACGGCCGCCTATGAAAGCCTGGTTGCGGATGGCTGCCGGCCTGTCGGTCTGGACGCCGATACGTATAAGGCCGCAACCCATGCGGAGGCCGGGCGCAACGTGGTTTTCGCCGATGCCGAGGACAGCAATTTCTGGAACGGCGTCACGCTGAACCGGATCCGTGCGGCGGTGCTGGCGATGGACGATTTGGAGGCCAAGCTGATCGCCGCGCGCACCCTGCGCGCCAAGGGCTTTAGCGGCCCGATCATCAGCCATGCCCTGCACGAGGATCATATTGCGCTGATCAAGGAGGCCGGGGCGAACCTGACCTATCTGACCATGCAGGAGGCCGGACGCAGCCTTGCGGTGCACGCGCGCGACGCGACCCAAAAGGCAGCGGCGTCGTAGGGCGCAGATTGCGCAAATTCGTTTCAACAAAAAAGAAAAAGTGTCTCGAAAGAGACTAAGTTTGACAATTTTTTGATTGTGCGGGACGCTCCCTTTTCACGCGCACGCAGGCCGACTGGCACGCCATGCGCCGAAAAGACCGAAACAGGGAGCTTTCGACAATGGCCAACGACGCCTCGAACTCGGGGGATCAGCCGCCCCTTTTCAACGCCGTGTTCGTTATCGCGTTGGTCTTCGTTGCAGGCATCGGGGGCTGGGGTCTTTTCGATCCCAACGCGATGACCGGCACGTTCCTTGGGTTCACCAATTATATGCTGACCGGGATCAGTTGGTATTGGCTGATGATCACCACCGGGTTCTTGTTGTTAAGCATTTACCTTGCCTTTGGCCCGTATGGCTCTGTCCGGCTGGGCGCGGATGATGAGCGGCCCGAATTTTCGACCGCATCTTGGATCGCCATGCTGTTTGCCGGCGGCATGGGCGCAGGCTTGCTGTTTTGGGGCGTGGCCGAGCCGATCTATCATTTCGAGGGTCCGCCGGGCATGGAAGGCGGCACACCCGCCGCGGCGCGCGAGGCGATGGTGATCACCAACCTGCATTGGGGGCTGCACGCCTGGGCGATCTATGGCGTCTGTGCCTTGGTGATTGCTTATTTCACGTTTCGCAAAAACCAAACTTCCGAGATTTCGACCCCGATCATGGCGGTTTTCTCGGGGCCCGAGGGGAAGCAGATCGGGACCCTTGCCAACGTTCTGGGGGTCCTTGCCGTGGTCTTTGGGCTGGCCGGATCGCTGACCATGGGGGCCGGTCAGTTCTGTACCAACCCCGGATTGAT
>CALCPC010000131.1 GCA_937900975.1 uncultured Paracoccaceae bacterium | reverse complement strand
GCGCTTGCCGATGCACTGCCCGAAGCCGAGATCGAGGAGACCCGCACCCGCACCTGCCCTAATTGCAGCGCCATCGTGGAGTTCGACGCCGCAACCCACGCCCAGGAATGCCCGTTTTGCGCGACGCCCATCGTCACCGACACCGGCACCCACCGGCACATCAAGCCCAAAGGCGTCTTGCCTTTTCTTCTGTCCGAGGCCGAAGCGCGCAAAGCGATGACCGACTGGCTGGGCAAATTGTGGTTCGCGCCCAACGGGCTGCAGGATTATGCGCGCAAGGGCCGGCGGCTGGACGGGATCTATGTGCCCTATTGGACTTATGATGCCCAGACGCGCACCCAATATCGCGGCCAGCGCGGCACGGTCTATTACGAGACCCGCAGGCGCCAGAACAGTGATGGCGAGATGAAGACGATCCGCGTTCAAAAGGTTCGCTGGCGCGGCGTTACGGGCCAGGTCGCGCGGTTCTTCGACGATGTGTTGGTGCTGGCGTCAAACACGCTGCCAAAGCGCTATACGGATCGGCTGGCGCCCTGGGATCTCTCGGCGCTAGAGCCCTATCAGCCGGAATACTTGGCCGGGTTTCGGGCCGAGGCCTACCAAGTGCCGCTTGAAGCCGGGTTCGCAGAGGCGCGCCAGATCATGGATAAAACCATCCGCCGCGACATCAAATTCGATATCGGGGGCGACCGTCAGCGCATCGACAAGCTAGACACGACGGTGTCGGCGGTGACGTTCAAGCACATCCTGCTTCCGGTCTGGATGGCCGCCTATAAGTACCAAGGCAAGTCGTTCCGCTTCGTGGTCAACGCCCGCACGGGCGCGGTTGAGGGAGAGCGTCCATGGTCCATCTGGAAGCTGAGCCTCGCGGCGCTGGTGGCCGCGATCCTGGCCGCCGGGCTTGGCTATTTGGTTGCGACCGGGCAGCTTAACGCGGGCTAGAGCATTTTCCGTTCAAAACAAGTCAGCCTTCCTGGGAACGCGTTCAAGATCCTCAGGTTGCTGGTCTTGAGGCAGCGATGTCTGATCCAATATGAACGGAAATTACTCTAGACCCGGCGCGGGTTGGCCGGAACCCCGCAGGCGGGTCTTACGCTCTGCGCTCCTGTCGCCGACGATCTGCGGGCTCCGCTGCGGCGATTGGGCCGCCAAAGCCTGCGATGCGACGCGGATCCAAACCGACCGAACCAAAACCCGGGCTTGGGCGTGTATGGGCCACGGGCTGGCGCGGCCAAGCCGAAGACCGTGGGCGGTCGCTGCGCGGGCATGTCTGCCCGCGCGCAGTTTATAGTCGCCGAAAGCGGCGGGAGAGCGGCGCACCGCCCTGAAAACACTGCCCAAACACACAACACCGGGCAGGCATTAACACAACACCCGGGTCCTTGGTCATACACAAACGGCCAAAACCCGGAAACACAGGGCACGCACAGGGGAAATCGTTACTCACTCGGACGACATTCACACAACTGCCCCCCCCTGTACGCCAATCACTTCTCGCGGTGGATTGCGGCCTGAAATTGACACGAACACGGTGTTTTCTGAGAAAAGGCGAGCTAAAGCGTCTTTATTCGCTCGGTATAAAAATGATTAACAAATTGTTAACGGGCCGATTACTCTTTTAATCATGCGATAAAAATGCGTATTGATTGGCTACAGATCTTTAAATTTCAAGGATCCGCGCCGCAAACTCTGCCAAAGCCGTGCATGATGGACATTTTGGCGCCAGGAGTTTTGCTCTGGACTGTGTTTAGAACCGTTTTAGAAAGTTCTTCACCTTGCAGAGGGGGGGCGATCGCGGCGCGTATACGGTCGGACACTTACTCGCCGAACAACCGCATCTCGGCAACTCTTGCGGGTGGCCCCGGGCGGCTGTGCCGCAGATGTCCCCGGCGCCGGCATCGCCCGGCGCGGGGGTGTTAAAGCAATTTCCGCTCACATTGGATCAGAAATCGCTGTCTCAAGATCAGCAGGATGCTGATCTTGAAC
>CALCPC010000130.1 GCA_937900975.1 uncultured Paracoccaceae bacterium | reverse complement strand
GCTCGGCTGGTCGCATGACCGCGACGCTGGGGGCGGCGGCTCTGGTGATCAACCGCGCGTTCACCACGGCGAGTGCGCCCGCTGTCGGGACACCGATTTGACCGCCCGATCGCAGACCGACCCCGACCGTCGCAAAAAGGCTCATCCATGACCCCTGACCAGCGCCGCCTCGCCGCCGATCAAGCGGCGCCAGAGATCTTGTCGCTTTGGCGCGCGCTGCGCCCCTTGACCTCGGTCTTGCGGTTCATGAACTCCGGCGCGCATCCCGATGACGAGACCTCGGATCTTCTGGCGGCGCTGGCTTTTCGGGATGGATACCGGGTGTCTATCGCTTGCTCGACACGGGGCGAGGGCGGGCAAAACGACATCGGGCAGGAGGCCGGGGCGGCGCTGGGCGCCCTGCGCACGCGAGAGATGGAGGCAGCCGCAACCGCGCTTGCCGCCCGCGTCTACTGGTTTTCTGAGCGGGTGGATGATCCGATCACCGATTTCGGGTTTTCCAAAAGCGGAGAAGCGACGCTGGCGCGCTGGGGCCAGGCGGCAACGCTCCGCCGTTTTGTCGATTGTGTGCGGGCAGAGCGGCCCGATATCCTGTGCCCGACGTTCCTCGACGTGCCGGGCCAGCACGGCCACCACCGGGCGATGACCGCCGCGGCCGCAGAGGTGGTCAAACTTGCCGCCGATCCAGGCTATGTCACCGCAGCGCCGCCCTGGCAGGTCGCAAAGCTGTTGCTGCCGGCCTGGTCCGGGGCCGGCCAGGCCTATGATGATGGCGCGCCGCCGCCCGAGGCCACGTTCACCGTGCCCGGCCAGGACCGGGAGGCCGTCACGGGCTGGCCCTGGGCGCGTGTGGGCCAGCATTCCCGCGCCTTTCACCGCACCCAAGGCATGGGCCGTTGGCCCGAACCGGGGGCGGCGCGCGACTGGCCGCTGCACCTTGCCTTTGCCGCCGCGCCGGGGAGGGACACGGGGCGTTCGGCGGGGCTGCCGGGCACGCTTCTCGACCTGGCCTCAGGGGCCGGCGCCGCAGCCGCCGGGCCGATGGCCGAGGCCGCCGCGGCTTTGGCCGAAACGGTCGCGGCCTTCCCCGATCCCGACGCGGTGGCGGACGCGGGACACCGCGCGCTCGCACCGCTCTGCGCAGCGGAGACCGCGTTGGATGCCCCCGCGCGCACAGCCTTCGGCCACCGGGTTTCCGCCAAAATTCAGGAGCTTGGCCATGTCTTGCGCCATGCGCTGGGGGTGGAGGCCCGGGGTTGGACGGATCGGGACTGGCTCCGCCCGGGCACATCGGCGCGCCTTACCCTTGAATGCGCGCCCGGGCGCGCGGACAGCGCCGCGCTGGCGCCGCTGCTGCCGCCGGGCGGGTCCCACCGCGACGGCACGCTGAGCGCCGCGGGCCCGTCGCCGACCCTGCCACTGATCTTCGATCCGATGGCGCCCCCGCCCCCGGCATTGCGCCTGACCTTTCGCGTCGCCGCGACAGAGGTCGCGCTGACCCTGCCCTTGGAACGCCCGCCAACCGCCCTGCCCGCCCGAACCGCGCGGATAACGCCCGGCGCGACGCTTTTGAACACCGCCAACGCCGCGCCCACGCTGCAGATCGGGCTGACCGACATCACCCCGCCCGCCGCGCGTCCAGCGCGCGACCTGCCAGAGGGATGGCGGGCGGCGGAGCGCGATGCCGGCCTGACGCTGACCCCGCCGGAAACGCCCACGGAGGGGCTTTTCTCGCTGGCCCTGACGCTTGACGGCGCCGCGGCCGAAACGGTGACGCAAATCGCCCCGCCGCATGTGGCGCCAACGGCGCTGTCGGTGCCCGCTTGTCTTCGCCTGCGGGTGCTCTCTGCCGAAATCCCGCCGGTCCGCGTCGGCTATATCGGCGCGGGCAACGACCGGGTCGGGCATTGGCTGCGGGTTCTCGGCGCAACGGTCGAGGATGTCTCTGACGCGGCGCTTGCCCAGACCTCGGCGCTGGCCGCCTATGACACGGTGGTCATTGGGATCTTCGCGATGCGTTTTCGCCCCGCCCTTTTGCCCGCGATGCCGATGCTCCACCGTTGGGTCGAGGCGGGGGGCACATTGCTGACGCTTTATCACCGCCCATGGGACAATTGGGACCCCGCAACCGTGCCGCCGCGCCCGCTGGAGATCGGCCAGCCGTCGCTGCGCTGGCGCGTCACCAATCCTGACGCGACTGTCTCGGTGCTCGGCCCGCACCCGATCCTTGAGACGCCGAACCGGATCGGGCCGCAGGATTGGGCGGGGTGGCAGAAGGAGCGTGGGCTTTACTTCGCCAAATCCTGGGACCCCGCCTATCGGGCGCTGATCGAAATGGCCGATCCCGGCGAAGCCCCGCATCGGGGGGCGTTGCTGGCCGCCGATATCGGACGGGGCCGCCATATCCACACCGGCCTGATCCTGCACCACCAGATGGAGGCGCTGGTGCCCGGCGCCTTTCGCTTGATGGCCAATTTTATCGCGCGCCGGGCGTGATCGGCGCGGGGGATACGGTTGGTGTCCGCCAGGGCATGGGTGCCGGGCCGCGGGCCGTGACCCTGCCGCTAGCGCCAAAGGGGCAGAGGCGCAGTTGCAGTCGCGGCTCGGGGCCTTGACCGGGCCGGACACGCCACCCGAACCCCGCAAGCCGGCGGCCCATGCGCCAACGGCCGGGCCCTCTGCGCCCCACAGACCGGGACCCGACGGCGCGGCGAATGGGGGGGGCACCCCCGCCAGCGGGGCCGCAGTCGAGGACCGTGACGCGCTGCAAACGGCGGCGCCAGTGCCCGGCGCGCGCGGCCACACCGCCGCCCCCCCGCCGCCCGGCGGCGCGCCCCGGGATCACGCACGGGCGACAGCGCCGCGAGACAACTTGAAAGGCGGGCTTTGGCTGCTCGCCGATCTAGGCCTGAACCTTTCGGCGCTGGCCTTGGTGAAGGCGATGGGCCTGCACTACGCCGCGGCGCAGCTTGTTTTTCTGCGCGCAGGCGTCGGCGCCATCCTGATCGCGCCCTGGATCTGGCAGCAGCGCGCGATGTTTCGAGACGTGTCCGACTGGCCGCTTCACCTTTTGCGCGTGGCGCTTTCGGCGATCACGCTTTTGTCCAGCTTTTACGCGCTGGCGCGCGTGCCGCTGGCGCTTTTCACCGCGATGGCCTTCACCCGCCCCATCGTCATCATGGTTCTGGCCGCCCTCCTTTTGGGTGAGCGGATCGGGCGGCGGCGCTGGGGCGCGGCGGCGGTGGCCCTGTGCGGCGTCGTCATCGCGGTCGAGCCGCAAACCACCCCCCTGACCACGGGTCTTGGCGCGCTTTTCGTGACGGTGCTTGCCGGCTCGGCCGCGGTGATCGCGACGCGCGGGCTGCGCGCGGCACCGCCCATCGTTTTGATGGCGGTCTACACGCTGGGTTTGACGCTGGTCTCTTTTCCGCTTGCGCTGCTGTCCTGGCGCGCGATCGCGCTGCCCGATCTTCTGCCCTTGCTCCTGATCGGGGCGGTGGCCCAGGCGGCGCAGGCCTGTTTTCTGCAGGCCCATTTCCACGGCGAGGCGGGCCCGCTGGCGCTGCTTGGCTATCTCAGCCTACCGCTGTCCGCGGCCATCGGAGCGCTATTTTTCGGCGAGATCCCGGGGGCGGCCTTTTTTGCCGGGGCGGCCCTAGTGATCGCAGCCTCGCTTTTTGGCGCACGGGCCCGGCCGGCGCGGTAGACGCATAGCGCAAGAAAGAGCTTGCATTTGGCGCCGCGGCGTGATGCGATCCCGGTTCGGGAGGATCCTCCCCAAAAAGACACACAAAAAAGGCGAAGGACCGGGGATGGAATTTGACTATGCGATTGTGGGCGCAGGGTCCGCTGGGTGCGTCCTGGCCAACCGGCTGTCGGCGGGGGGGCGGTTTACCGTCGCGTTGATCGAGGCGGGCGGTCGCGACACCTACCCCTGGATCCACATCCCCGTTGGGTATTTCAAGACCATGGGCAACCCGCGCACCGACTGGAGCTATGACACCGCCCCCGACCCTGGCCTGAACGGACGGTCGATCAAATGGCCCCGGGGGCGTGTTTTGGGGGGGTCAAGCTCCATCAACGGTCTGCTTTATGTGCGCGGCCAGGCGGCGGACTATGACGGCTGGCGCCAGTTGGGCAACCCGGGTTGGGCCTGGGACGATGTCGCGCCGCTTTTCAAACGGTCAGAGCGGTATCGCGGCGGCGCCGATGAGATCCGGGGCCGCGACGGCCCCTTGTCTGTGTCGGACACCACCGTGCGGCGCGAGATTGTCGACCGCTGGGTCGCGGCGGCGGAGGCCGCGGGCTATAAGGCCAACCCCGACTATAACGGCGCCGATCAGGAGGGGGTTGGGCTTTTCCAACTGACCGCCCATAACGGGCGCCGCTGCTCCTCGGCCGTTGCCTATCTGCATCCCGTCCGCTACCGGCGCAATCTGACAGTGCTCACCGAACATTCGGTCGAGAAGATCCTTTTTGACGGGCGCCGCGCCACGGGCCTCCGGCTCCGCAACAAGGGGGGGGCTGCGGATATCACCATCCGGCGTGAGGTTATTCTGTCCGCCGGCGCCATCGCCTCGCCCCAGCTTTTGATGGTGTCGGGGATCGGCCCGGGTGCCACGCTTAGCGCGCTTGGCGTGCCGGTCCTTCACGATGCGCCGGGCGTCGGGCAAAATCTGCAGGATCATTTGCAGGCCCGGCCGGTCTACAAAACGACGCTTTCGACCATCAACACCGAAACCTCGAACTGGCTTAAACAAGTTGGCATCGCGCTTAGATATGCGGCGACCTGGGGCGGGCCGATGGCCATGGCGGCCAGCCTTGGCACCGGGTTTTTGAAAACGCGCGAGGATCTGGACCAGCCCGATATCCAGTTCCACATCCAACCCTTTAGCGCCGACAAACTGGGGACCGCACCGCACCGCTTTAACGCGTTCACGGCCAGTGTTCTGCAACTGCGCCCCGAAAGCGCCGGCCATTTGGAGTTTCGGTCCGGCGATATGCGCGACCGCCCCCTCATCCATCCCAACTATCTTGCCACCCACACCGAGTGCAGGACGCTGGTCGACGGCATCCGCATTGCGCGGCGCATCGCGCGACACGGACCGCTGGCCGAGGTCATCACAGAAGAGTATCAGCCCGGTGCCGCCATCGCCGACAGCGATTTTGACGCCCTGCTCGATTGGGCGCGGGACACCGCAACCACGATCTACCACCCGACCGGCACCGCAAAAATGGGCACAGACCCGTTGGCGGTGGTCGATCCCAGGTTGAAAGTGCACGGGATCGACGGTTTGCGGGTCGCCGATGCCTCGATCATGCCGCGCATCGTCTCGGGCAACACGAATGCACCGGCGATCATGAGCGGAGAGAAAGCATCCGATCTGGTGTTAGAGGACGCGGGCGCCGCCGCGGTTCCCGCCTGAGTGGAACCGGTTGCAAAAGTGAAGCCCGGCCCGCATTGCACGCTTGGTTTCTGCACGAAGATGTAATTAAACTGCCCGGGCAAAACGCAAATCCGGGCGCGTCACCTTCCGCGCACGGAGACCACAATACAGAAGGTAAAACCCTAGGGAGGGACCTCTATGCTTAAAACCGTGCTGATCGGCGCGACCATCGCCGCGACTGCGCTAACCACATCCGCGCTGGCGCAATCTAAGACGATCCAAATCCAAATGGCTGTTCCCGGGACGGCTGATGAGGCTGTGATCCTGAATGAGTTCGCCGATGACGTCGCAGGCTTGACCGATGGCAGCCTGACGATCGAGCTTTTGCCCGCAGGCGCCATCGTGGGCGTGCCCGAGATTATCGACGCCGTCGATGCGGGCGTGGTCGATGGCGGCTTTGCCTGGACGCATTACTGGTCGGGCAAGCACCCCGCTGCCATGCTCTTCGGCTCCCCCGTTGCGGGGGGCGGCGTCGGGATGGACAACATCGCCTTTATCTCTTGGTTCCAGTATGGCGGCGGTAAGGAGCTTTACGAAGAGCTTTGGGATGAGATGGGCGTGAACGTCAAAGGCTTCATGCTGCAGCCGGTCGGTCCCGAGGCGCTGGGGTGGTTCAAGGAACCCATTGAAAGCATGGCGGATTTTCGGAAGTATCGCTTCCGCACGCCGCCGGGCATCCCGGGGCAGACCTATAAGGATATCGGCGTTGCCTCCGTTGCCATGGGCGGCGGCGATATCCTGCCGGCGCTGGAAAAAGGCACAATCGATGCCGCCGAATGGTGCTGCCCGAAACCCGACAGCGTCTTTGGCTTCCAAAAGGTGCTGAAGCATTACTATCTGCAAGGCCTGCACCAGGTCGTCGTGAACGCCGATCTCTACATCAACGGCGACGTTTACGATGGGCTCTCGGATTTTGAGAAAAAGGCCATCGAAGTTGCCGCCAATGCCTCGCTGATGAAAGCGATCTCCTACCGGATCATCGAGAACGGCAAAGCGCTCGACAAACTGGTGAACGAGGACGGTGTGATCTTGCACGACACGCCCGAGGATTACTTTTCGGAGTATATGACCGCCGCCAACGCAGCACTTGAAAAGAACGCGGCCGAGAATGCGTTCTTTGCCAAGGTTTGGCAGTCCCAGAAAGACTTTGCGCGCGTGGCTGTGCCGTTTTGGGCCGGTGCGCAAACCACGAACGCCAAACTTTGCCGGGCTTTCGCCGACAGTCTGACGGCCGAGAAACCC
>CALCPC010000129.1 GCA_937900975.1 uncultured Paracoccaceae bacterium | reverse complement strand
GTGGGCGCGCAGGTGGGACAGGCGCGCCCTTCAACATCGGAGAGATGACCGTGACGCGCTGCGCGCTGACCCTTGCCAGCGGTGAAGTGGGTCATGCCTATATCCAGGGGCGCCGCAAGTCTGATGCCGAAGCGGCGGCTCTTGTCGACGCGCTGATGCAGGGGCGCGATGCCCAGGCGGTCCGCAAGGCGGTTCTTGACCCGCTTGAGGCGGAGCACTCTGCCGCAAAGACCGCCCGCGCCGAAAAAGCCGCTGCAACGAAGGTCGCCTTCTTTACCATGGCACGGGGGGAGGACTGATGCAGGCGACCGCTCTGGCAGGCGGGTTCGACGCTCCCGCCACACAATCCGCACACGCGTTCCGACGTGTCATGGAAGCGATGGCGCGACCGGGAACGATCCAGGACATTCAGGGGGGCGCGCCGCCCGCGCCCCTGTCCGTCGCGGCCGGCACCGTTTTGTTGACCCTCTGCGATACCGACACCCCCGTATACCTTGCTGGCAAAGCCGATACGGACGATGTCCGCGCCTGGCTGGCGTTTCACACGGGCGCGCCCCTGACCGGGCCGTCACACGCGATGTTTGCTGTCGGCGCTTGGGATGCGCTGCTGCCGCTCAGCCGCTATCCCATCGGAACGCCGGAATACCCCGACCGCGCGACAACCCTGATTGTGGATTGCGCGGCGCTTGCGGCGTCCGGGTCGACGTTGCGCGGCCCCGGGATCAAGTCCGATGCCACGCTGTCCCTGCCAGAAACGCGCGCCTTCCAGGCCAACCGCGCCTTGTTTCCGCTTGGGCTCGATTTCATCTTCACCTGTGGCGACAGGTTGGCGGCCTTGCCGCGCAGCACGGAGGTCTTCTGATGTATGTGGCTGTCAAGGGCGGCGCGCAGGCAATCGAAAGCGCCCATGCCTGGCTGGCTGAAGAGCGTCGGGGGGATCTGAGTATCGCTGACCTTGGTATCCCGCAGATCCGTGAGCAGTTGAAGCTGGCCGTGGATCGCGTGATGGCCGAAGGCTCGCTTTATGATCCTGACCTTGCCGCTTTGGCGATCAAGCAATCGCGCGGGGATTTGATTGAGGCGATCTTCCTGATCCGGGCCTATCGTACCACGCTGCCGCGCTTTGGCGCGTCGGAGCCAGTGGACACCGGCGCGATGGCCTGCGACCGGCGCATCTCGGCGACGTTCAAAGACCTGCCGGGCGGGCAAGTTCTGGGACCGACCTTTGACTACACGCACCGATTGCTGGATTTCAAACTGGCCGCCGAGGGCGCGGTGCCGGTGGCGCCGACACGCGACAGCGACCCGGGCTATGTGCCCCATGTGACCGCGTTTCTGAACCGCGAAGGCCTGATCGAAGAAGCGCCCCCCGACGACACGCCGCCCCCCGCCCTGACACGCGAGCCGCTGGAGATGCCGGCAGAGCGTGCGCTGCGCCTCCAAGCGCTGACCCGCGCCGACGAAGGCTTTACCCTTGGGCTCGCCTATTCCACACAGCGGGGCTATGCGCGCAACCATGCCTTTGTGGGCGAATTGCGCATCGGTGCCGTCGCGGTGGAAATGGACATCCCAGAGCTTGGCTTTGCCATCGAGATTGGTGAGGTCACCCTGACCGAATGCGAAACCGTCAACCAGTTCAAAGGGTCCAAGACCGAGCCGCCCCAGTTCACCCGCGGGTATGGGCTGGTCTTCGGCCAATCCGAGCGTAAGGCGATTTCCATGGCGCTGGTTGACCGGGCTTTGCGCTGGGAAGAATTGGGCGAAGACAATGTGGGCGCCCCTGCGCAAGACACGGAATTTGTGCTCTACCACGCTGATAATATACACGCGACGGGCTTCCTAGAGCATATCAAACTGCCCCATTACGTCGATTTCCAAGCCGAACTGGAACTGGTGCGAAAGCTGCGGCGCGCGGCAGGGGCGGAGCGGGTCCAAGAGGCGGCGGAATGAAACACGTCGTTTTTGACATCGGGGCCGTTCTGGTCGAATGGCAGCCCGAACTGGCCTGGGCGGACGAGCTTGGGGTGGACGGCGCGCGCGATTTCATCGACCGCATCGGCTTTGACAAGATCAACCTTGCCTGCGACGCGGGGGCCAGCTTTGCGAAAGCGAGCACAGACATCGCAAACCCGGAAGATGCTGCCCGGCTGAAGCGGTATGTAAGCCTTTATCACCTGTCGGTGCCCAGAAAAATCATGGGCACTTGGGATTGCCTTTACGATCTGAAAGACCGGGGCGTCACCGTGCACGCCATCACCAACTGGTCCGCCGAGACGTGGCCAGAGGGGCTGAAGGTCCATCCGGAATTGGGTGAGGTCTTCGAAACCACAATCGTGTCCGGACAGGTCGGCATGATCAAGCCCAGCGTCGCGATCTTTCAACTTCTCTGTGACCGTGCCGGTGGCGCCGCAGATCGCTGCATCTTCATCGACGACGGTGCGCACAATTGTGTCGGCGCGAAGGCCGCCGGGATGGACGCAATCCATTTCACAAATCCTGACGCGCTTAGAACCTCACTAGAGGCCAAGGGGGTTTTATGACCGACCACGCGTATAATTTTGCCTATCTGGACGAACAGACAAAGCGGATGATCCGCCGCGCGATCCTGAAAGCGTTGGCAATCCCCGGCTACCAAGTGCCCTTCGCCAGCCGTGAGATGCCGATGCCCTATGGTTGGGGCACAGGCGGCGTGCAGGTTTCGGCGGCCGTACTGACACCGGACGATACGTTCAAGGTGATCGACCAAGGGGCCGACGACACGACCAATGCGGTGTCCATCCGCTCATTCTTTGAACGCACGGCCGGTGTGGCCACCACGACTGCAACCATAGAGGCAAGCGTGATCCAGACCCGCCACCGCATCCCCGAAGCGCCGCTGACCGAGGATCAAATCCTTGTCTACCAGGTGCCGATCCCCGAGCCGTTGCGCTTTCTGGAGCCGCGCGAAAGCGAAACCCGCAAGATGCACAGTCTCGAAGAATACGGGTTGATGCATGTAAAGCTTTACGAGGACATCAGCCGGCACGGCCATATCGCGACGTCTTATGCCTATCCCGTCAAAGTCGAGGGGCGCTATGTGATGGATCCCTCCCCGATCCCGAAATTCGACAATCCGAAACTGGGCGACATGGCCGCCATCCAGCTTTTCGGCGCGGGCCGCGAACAGCGCATCTATGCCCTGCCGCCCTACACCGAAGTTGTAAGCCTGGATTTCGAAGATCACCCGTTCGAGGCCCCAAAGGCCGATCAGCTCTGCGGGCTCTGTGGCGCCGAGGACAGCTATCTGGACGAGGTGATCACCGACGACACAGGCGGGCGGCTCTTTTGCTGCTCGGACACGGATTATTGCGAGGGCCGGCGCAAGGCGGGTCACAGAGGTCCCGCTTTCCCAGGCAACGAGGCTGCGGCATGACACCTCTTCTCTCGGTTCAGGGCGTCACCAAGCGTTATGGCGCCCAAATCGGCTGCGCCGATGTGTCATTCGACCTCTATCCTGGCGAGGTGATGGGGATCGTGGGCGAAAGTGGCTCGGGCAAGTCGACGCTGCTGAACTGCATGGCTGGACATCTGGCACCCGATGCCGGGCAGGTCGTGTTCGATACGCGCGCCGACGGCCCCAAGGACACCGTCACCATGTCCGAACCCGAGCGGCGGATGCTGGGGCGGACCGATTGGGCCTTTGTCCACCAGCACGCCCGCGACGGGCTGCGGATGGGCGTCTCGGCGGGCGGCAATGTCGGAGAGCGTTTGATGGCCGTGGGCGCGCGCCACTATGGTGACATTCGCGGCAAGGCCACGGACTGGCTGGAACGGGTCGAGATCGACGCCGCCCGCGTCGACGACCGCCCCACCACCTTTTCCGGCGGCATGCAACAGCGCCTGCAAATCGCCCGCAATTTGGTGACGGGACCCCGTCGTGTGTTCATGGATGAGCCGACGGGTGGGCTGGACGTTTCTGTACAGGCGCGGCTGCTGGACTTGCTGCGCGGGTTGGTGCGCGACATGGGCCTGTCGGCAATCATCGTCACGCATGACCTTGCCGTGGTTCGCCTGCTGGCCGACCGATTGATGGTGATGAAGTCGGGACATGTGGTTGAAGCCGGCCTGACCGACCAGGTGCTGGACGACCCGCAGCATGCCTATAGCCAGCTTCTTGTCTCGTCCGTTTTGCAGGTGTGAGCGATGATTGAGCTTAAAGACGTCTCGAAAACCTTCACGCTGCACAACCAGGGCAGCGCCGTGATCGACGTCGTCAGCGGTGTGTCCTTTCACGTGGCAGCGGGGGAGTGCGTGGCCCTGACCGGCGCTTCGGGTGCCGGAAAATCGACGCTGATGCGGATGATCTACGGCAATTACCTGACACAAGCGGGGGCGATCTGCATCGGCGATGTGGACATCGTACAGGCCGAACCGCGAGAGGTCATCGCCCTGCGCCGCGCGGTTCTGGGCTATGTCAGCCAGTTCTTGCGGGTCGTTCCGCGCGTCGCGACGCTTGACGTTGTTGCGGACCCGTTGCGGGCCCTCGGCGTTCCCGCCGAAGTCGCCGCGGCAAAAGCGCAAGACTTGCTGGCACGGCTCAACATTCCCCAGCGGCTCTGGCCCCTGTCACCAACAACCTTTTCCGGGGGCGAACAGCAGCGTGTCAACATCGCGCGCGGGTTTGCCCACGCATACCCCGCACTGCTATTGGACGAACCCACGGCCAGTCTGGATGCGACAAACCGCGAAGTCGTCTTGTCCCTGATCGAAGAGGCCAAGACGCGCGGCGCGGCGATCATCGGCATTTTCCACGACGACGCGGCACGCGCGCGCGTCTGTGACCGGGAAATCGACGTCAGCGTCTTTGCACCCGGCCCGTCCATAAACGGCGAGGCGGTAGGCCATCAAAGGGGCACGGCGGCATGACCGAAGGCCGCCTGATCGCAGTTGTTGGTCCCTCTGGTGTGGGCAAGGACAGCGTGATGCAAGGCGTGGTCGCGGTCATGCCGAAACTGCATCTTGTCCGGCGTATTATCACGCGCGCTCCGGGTCTGGGCGGCGAAGACTACCACGCGGTGACTGAGGCGCAGTTTCAGGATCTGGTAATCAATGGTGCATTCGCTGTCCATTGGGGCGCGCATGGGCTGTTTTACGGCATTACACAGACCGTCAGGGACCAGTTGAACAGGGGCTCCGACTGCCTTGCCAACTTCTCGCGGAAAGCCCTTCGGACGGGTGCTGATGCCTTCCCCAACTTCGGCGTTCTGAACATCACGGCCAAGCCCGAGACCTTGGCCGCCCGGCTGAATGCCCGGGGGCGCGAAACGGAGCGCGACATTGCCCGACGTTTGGCCGAGGCGGCAAAGCCGCTACCGGACGGCCTGGACGTCTTAACACTGTCCAACGACGGACCGCTCAACCAGACAATTGCGCGCGCGGCCCGGTTGCTTCACCCCATGAGCGTATAGCGATGGATCAGTTCAAAGCGCCCGTCTTGCCGCTCCCCACACAGCGCGATCTGATCGATGACAAACGGCGCGGGCAGATCCGGCAGGTGGCGCTGCAAGATATCCTCCCAGCCGCGCACGTCCTCTGCAAGCAACCGGCCAGAGAGTGTCAGATGAAACCGGAATTCATCGAAGACGTAAGGGTAGCCCCACTGCACCAGCAGCGCCTCTTGCCGGGGGGTCAGACCCGCCTTGCGCCGCCGCGCATGTTCGGCCGCGCTTGCAGGGGCACGAAACAGATCAAAGTCCCGCACACAGGCCTCGGCCAAGCGCTGCAAACCATCCGTGGCGCCCTTTGGCGTAAGCGCCAGAAACCGGCCAAGCACCGTCCCCTGCAGGCCATCACACGTGGCCGGGGCAAGCGTTTGCGCAAGGGCGGCAGCCGCATGTTCCAAGGCCCGCAATGTCTGACCGTCCGCCAACGTAAACGGGGGTTTCAGCGTGCCGTGAAACCCGTATTTGCGCGGTGTCATCGTGATGTCCTGCAAACCGGGCAGATCGAATTGAGCCCTTTCACGGCCCGTCGCCACATCCCAGCCCAGCCATTTTGCGCCAAAGTCGGCCAGTGCACCATCCGTTGGCACATAGTAAATCGCGAAACGAGCGTATGACATGAACTCTCCTTTTACTGCTTCGCGCTTGAAAGGCGCAAGTGAAACCACAATGACAGCAGATCTTTGTCTTGCCAACGCCCGGCTTGTTCTGCCAGATCGCGTTGCGCTTGGCGCACTTACAATCGAAGCCGGCGTCATTTCCGAGATTGCGGAAGGTGACAGCATCCCGGCAGGCGCTTTGGATTGCCAAGGCGATCTGGTTCTTCCAGGCCTTGTGGAGTTGCACACCGACAATGTCGAGCGCCATATCGAGCCGCGCCCAGAGGTCGACTGGCCCCATTTGCCGGCCCTTCTGGCCCATGACGGCGAATTGGCCTCTACCGGCATTACCACCGTGTTCGACGCCATGCGCGTTGGGTCCATCCATTCGGGCAAAGGCCGCTATATCGACTATGCCCGTAAACTGGCCGATGAGCTTTTGGCCGCGCGCACTGAAGGCATGTTTAAGATCAGCCACTTTCTCCATCTGCGCGCCGAGATCTGTTCGGAAACTCTGCTTGAAGAACTCGCAAGCTTTTCGCCTGAGGACCGTGTTGGCATCGTCAGTTTGATGGACCACACGCCGGGACACCGACAATTCCGTGATTTGACGGCGCTCAAAACCTACGTCTCCAAGAAGCGCGGCATGAACGATAGAGAGTTCGCCGAGCATTTGGAAAACCTGCTCAACCTTCAAAAGCGGTTCGGGGCCAAGCACGAAAAGGGCGCGGTCACAGAGGCGCGCCGTTTGGGCGCCGTCCTGGCCAGCCATGACGATACGACGGCAGAGCATGTCGCGACA
>CALCPC010000128.1 GCA_937900975.1 uncultured Paracoccaceae bacterium | reverse complement strand
GCTGCAGGTGGCGCCCCATTCAGAAGGATAGGATTACGGCTGTGGCGGTCGTGTCGCCGGAAAGATCGGCTTCTCCGAAGCCCTCGGCTGTGGCGACGCTGGAGGCAAGGATGCCTGCAACAGCCGCAAGAATGAACCGGTTCATTAAGTTCCTCCCACTGGACTACGGATGCTCTACGCAAGGTTGGCACCCACTGTGCCCAGTATTCGGGCAACATCGCCTGCCTGTGAATTGGTCTTTCGTCGTAAGACCCCGAAAGCGCCCTTTTGGCGGGGTTTCGGGCGATGTGTCACAGGGAAACGGGCCTCGCGCTGTGCGCGGGGCAACCCCGCCGTCCACCTTCGCCCTCTTTCGAAGCGCGGCAGCGCTGCCTCCGATTTCCAAAAAAGTGGGGAGGATTTTCGATGCTGATGCGATCAATCAGGGGGCTTTTGACCTCGGCTGTCCTGACGACCAGCGATGCTGCGTGGGATCGCATCTGCGAGCGTATGAACGCCAAGACGGATGCCCAGTTCGCCGCGCTGAAGGCGGGCTTCCGCGCCGGCATCCCGGCCGAGGGTCCGATCAACGCACAGGCGGCGGAGAAAACGCTCAGACCGATGGCCAAGACCGGCGGGCCGGACCTGGTGGGCGACGCCACAGATTTGCCGGAGGGCACGTTCTTTGCGCCTGGCAGTTGAGGACAAAGTCCGCCCCCAGCGGGCGATGGAACCCGCGCCCGATCTGGTGGCGGTCAAGCTGACCGGTTTGGCGCCGTCCTTCATCGTTCGACGGGGGCGGTGGCGATCCCCGGCCCCTAGGGCATTGGCAAAACAGAGCGATGTTGGCGTGCTCGCCGGTCTGCAAATGGGGTTCACCGGTCACGACCACGTAACCCGCACCCTGACGTATGTGGTGGAGAAGCCGACGCTTTTGCCCGGGCGTTCGGCCTTGGCCAACATCACCCTTGCAACAGGCTGCGCCCAAGCCCGGGCGGAGGGGCGGTTGGCCGATGCCGCTCTTGGCGCCAGGGGCGCTGTCCCCGGGCCAGATGTCGGTCGTTAGAAGACGACCCCAAGACTGGCTTGGTCATGGGATCATGGCCGCCGATGCGGGTCTGCGCGGCATCGGTGGGAAATGCTGGGTCAAAAGTGCGAAATGCGTCGATTTTTAAGCGCCGTTCGGCCGAGGCCGGGCGGTGAAGCCCTTGCAAGGCCGAAGATCACGCCCTTAGAGCAATTTCCGTTCACATTGGATCAGAAATCGCTGTCTCAAGATCAGCATCGTGCTGATCTTGAACGCGTTTTCTGATAGAGACTGAGTCAATCTGAACGGAAAATGCTCTAAGCGCGACCTTTGGGCCGTCGGCAATGCGGAGGTCTTGGGCCTCCAACCTCACTCGATTGTAATCTCCAACCGCTGGGTTTCGCCCGTTGAGCCCGGGATTTTAAGATAGTAGCTGCCGGGTTTGATCGCGACAAAGCCGATTTCCATTTCGCCGGCCTCGTCGAACTCGATGGATGCGATGCCAAGCGGGCGGATCTCCAACCCCTCCACCACTATTTCGTCGACCCAGATCGCGCGAAAGAACTCCGGCCCCACAAGGGCGAGTTCCTGGCTGCCGTCGCCCTGGATCTCAAACTCATAATACATGCCCGACTTCAGCACCCAGGGCGCGCTGGTCAGCGGGATGCCGGCGCCAAGCTGGATCGGCTCAAGATCGCCCTTGTTGCCGGCCGACAGAATACCCGCGAGGCCGAACCCCCGGTCGTCATCGTCATCATCGGCCTGCGCGCCGGCGGCAAACGCCAGGATCAGCGCTGCGGTGGTGGCACTGCGGAACATGAAAATCCTCCCCGTTTCGGTTTTCAGCTTGTCGGCCGGAAGGCCGCGCCCCATGGAAAGCGACCGACCTTGATCGATTTGATGGGTTTGCGGCTGGCGACGTCGATCACCGTGACGTCGCCCGAGACGCCGTTGGTGGTGAAGACAAGGCTGCGGTCGGCGTTGAAATCCATGTGCCAGACGCGGCGGCCGACCAGGATATAGTCCTCAACCTCATAGGTGTCGGCATTGACCACGGCGACATGGTTGGAAGGGCCGAGCGCGACATAGGCATGGGTGTCGCCCTTTGTCATCTCAAACCCTACGGGCTGCACGCGATCGGGGTGGACACCATCGACGGCGAAATCGATCTTTGTAATCTCCGCTTGGGTCGCGACGTCGAACACGGTGATCGTGCCGCCGATTTCGGACGACACCCAAAGCTCGGTCCCCTCTTTGATGAATTCCGCATGGCGGGGGCGGCTGTCGACCAAAGTGTTGGCGAACAGGCTTTGGCTTTCGGTGTCGATCCAATGCGCCATGTTGGTGGTTTCGGAGGTGGTGATGGCGATCTTGCCATCGGGGCTTACGGCCATCCCCTCAGGCTCGATCCCGACATCGATCTGCGCCACCACGCGGCGGGTTTCGGTGTCCACGACCGTGGTGATCGCGTCGTCTTCATTGGCGATATAGAGGTGGCGGTCGTCAGGGTGCAGGACGAACTGCTCAGGGTCCTCACCGGAGGGAAGCTCATGCAGCACGCGGCCGCTTTCGGGATCGATGACCTGCACCGTGTCGCTGTCGGAGGCGCACACGTAAAGCACAGAATAGTCCTTGGAAAAGGTGATCCCGCGCGGACGCTCTCCCACGTCGAGGGTGCGGACGACCTCCAATGTTTCGATGTCGATCACGCTGATCGTGTCGTCTTTTTCGTTCGACACCCAGATCTCATCGCCAAGCGCGCCGTGTCCCAGCCCGCTGGTGGCGAGCAGAAGTGTGAGGGCAGTGATGCGTATCATGTCCATGCTCCTTTTCAGGCGTCAGTCAAAGGCGGTGCAGCGCGTCTCGGGCGCGTCGATGCCCAGCGTGTCAAGCTCTGTCCGTTGGTGCAAAAACCCCTCCAGCGGCGCGCTGGCGACCAGCGCGCGCGGGTGAAGCAGCGGGATCGGCTGGCGGAGTTGTCCGTTCCAGCCCCGGAAGGTCAACGGGCGGCCTTTGAACCCCGCCAGCTCGAAATCGGGACCGAGAAGATAGCTGCGGACGGTTGCCGCATCGGCGGCCTTGGTGCGCGTCACCGCCTCCCCGATCGCGCGGAGCGCGGCCCAAGCGGCATAGTCGCGGGGCTGCATCCGGCGGCCATGCGCCTCCTCGAACCGGGACTGAAGCTGTGCGGCGCCCCATTGCTCCACCGCCGGGCCCCAGGCCTCGGCCTGCAGCCCTTCCGAGCCGATGACGGGCCGCGCTTCCCAAGTGTTAAACAGGATGTAGCGGCCAAAATCGTGCAGCTCATCGGCGACGATCAGCGCATCGTATTGGCCGAAATCCTGGGTGAAAAGCGGCACCTCCTGCGCCGCGTTGCGGCGCATATCGGCGTCGAAGCGCCATTCTTTGCGGGCGGACAGGCGCAGACCGAATTTCGCCAGCGACCGCTCCATCGCTGCGGCATAGGCCTGGTCGCCCGGATGACCGCCGGCCACCATCACGACATCGTCCCACCGTTTGCGGACCAGGAATTGCGCCAAAGCGTCCGTGCGCATCGCGGTCGACGGCAGGGTGTGAAGGAGGTTGGCCCGGCACAGGTCGTCGCGAAGCGCAGGCTCCCCCGCGCCGCTGTTATAAAGCAGTTTGCCCGCGGCCCCATCAAGCGCGGCGATGGACAAAAGCGCCTCGGCCGGGGCATCGACGATCACGAAATCGGCGGCGGCAAACGCGGCCTCCGCCGCGGGGCCGGGATCTTCGCCCAGGGCCACGCGGTGCGCCTCGACCTGCCATGCCTGGCCCAAAAACCGCCCCGTCGTCTGATTATCGGCAAGCGCTGTCATAACCCCAGCGTGGCCAAGATCGTCGGGGATCGGGTCAAGGTTCGACAGCGTCGGCGGCACGTCGCGCGCGATTTCCAGCCACGCGACAGTCACGTCTTGTGCCGGTGCAAACCCGGCCCAAAGGCTTAGCATGAGCCCTGTGATGGTTTTTTTCATGGCTCCCCCTGCGGTGAAAGAACCCCAGTCTCGTCTGACGATGAAGGGTGACTTTAGTCGCACGCGGGTCTGCCACTAAGGTCTCATTTTCTGGCGCTGCCCGGTTTCGCTACGGTTGGGAAAGGACGCTGAGCCATCTGGAGGAAGTGACATGTTTATCCCGTTTCGCGCACTGGCCACAGGGGTTGCCGCGCTTTGTGTCGCCTCGATTGCCTTCAGTCACGGCGATGTCGCGCCGCAGCCCGTGAACACGGATGTGCTGCCCGATGTCGGTGAGGAATGGCTGTTGGAAAACCCCTACCGGGCCGAGGCCGCGGGGGAGGAAGTGTGGCTGGCCGCGCTGGAAATCGGCGCCTCGGGCTATAACCAAAATTGCGCGCGGTGCCATGGGTTGGAGGCCGTCTCGGGCGGGCTTGCCCCGGATCTGCGCTGGTTGGAGGCCGAGGAATACGGCGATGAATGGTATGTGGAACGCTATGTCCACGGCTATACCCAGGGCGGTGTGACGCGGATGCCGGCCTTTGGGGAGCTTCTGGGCCAAAAGGCCGCTTGGGCCATCCGTACTTATGTCGAAACCCGCCCCGATGATGAGATGATGGCTGAATACAGCGGCGCCCTGACGGTGATCCGCGACCAGCTTTTGGCCTGGGATGCCGATGCCAGCGGCGCCGAGATCGGCGCGACGATTGAGGATCTGGCCGACATCGCCTCAAACATCGAAACGATGTCCGGCGCGCCGGTGGCCGACAGTGTGGCCTTCCGCGCCGTCCGCATCCTGACGGCCGACGCGACCGCGTTCAAATCGGCAGCCGAGGCCCTGACGATTGGACTTTCGGCGGCGAATTGACGATGCGCCTTGGCCACCTTGCCATTTGCATTCTGATCGCGGGGCTTTCGGGCCCCGCCTTTGCGCAATCAAGCGACCCATGTGCGGATTTCGTGCCGCAGCCAAAGCCGCAGAATGCCAGCCGCGACATTGTCGGGCAGGAATTGGACCAGATCCTGGACCAAGGGCACATGCTGTTCGCCGTCTACGAGGATTTTCCGCCCTATTCGTGGGAAGAGGGCGGCCAGCCACGCGGTATCGACGTGGACATCGCCCGGCTGATCGCCGACGACCTTGGCGTCGATGCGCGGTTCAATTTTGTGGCGGCCGGTGAGAATCTTGAGGCGGATCTGCGGTTTAACCTTTGGAAAGGCGCGCTGATCGGCGGGCGCATCGCCAATGTGATGATGCGCGTGCCCTGGGACCCCAGCTTTGCCTGCCGGGTCGAACAGGTCGTTTTCACAGGGCAATATGGCGGCGAGGCTGTCGCCATCGCCTATCGATCCGAGGCGTATCCGGACGAAAAACCTGTCCCCGCCTATTTCCGCTTTGACACGGTCGCGGTCGAAAACGACAGCATCGCCGATTTCTATCTGACCAATCTGATCGGCGCCGCAGGCTCTGCCAACATTCGCCGCTACCCGTCCATGGCCGCGGCCATGGACGCGCTCGCCGCGGGGGAGGTGATGGCGGCGATGGGCCCGCGGGGGCAGCTCGACCATGGTTTGGCGCCGAATTTAGGCGTGCATGAGCCGCCGCTTGTCGGTTTTGCCGTTTCGGAATGGCCCCTCGGGCTCGGCGTTAGCTTCCGCTATCGACCGCTGTCCTATGCCGTCGATGACGCCGTGCGCTATGCGCTCGACGATGGGCGGATCGCCGCGATCCACGCCCGTTATGGCGTCACCTTTCGCCCGCCCGAGCGCTAGAGGGCGCTGCGCGCGCCCTTAGGATCAATAATTTCAGATCCTTAAGGCGCGCGCGGGCGGACGACGAAGGTCGTACGACAATAGTCTTACCATTTTAGTCGGATATTCGGGCCCTGCCCGGGATGCTAGCCTCAGTCCACCGGGGGCGCGGCGATGTTCCAGCCGCATCGCAAAAGCAACGCCCCAAAAGCCCCGGTCCTGGAACCGCTTGGAGGAAACCCATGAACGAGATGACGAACCTTGCGGCGACAACGCATGTGTCGCCCTTTGCAGCCCGCTATGACAATTTCATCGGCGGACAGTTCAAAGCCCCGAATGCCGGTCGGTATTTTCAGAACATCAGCCCAGTGACCGGCGGCGCGATCGGTGAGATCGCACGCTCTGACGCGTCTGACATCAGCGACGCGCTCGACGCAGCCCATGCCGCCGCCGATGCTTGGGGCCGGACCTCAACCACCGACCGCTCCAACATCTTGATGAAGATCGCGCAGGTGCTTGAGGACAACCTAGAGCTTCTGGCGATTTGCGAGTGCTGGGACAACGGCAAGGCGATCCGCGAAACCCGCGCCGCTGACCTGCCGCTGGCCATCGATCATTTCCGCTATTTCGCCGGTGTGATCCGCGCTGAGGAAGGCTCGATGGGTGAGATCGACGCCGACACCATCGCCTACCACTTCAAAGAGCCGCTGGGCGTCGTCGGCCAGATCATCCCCTGGAACTTCCCGCTGTTGATGGCGACGTGGAAGCTGGCCCCCGCGCTTGCCGCCGGCAATTGCGTGGTGCTGAAACCGGCAGAGCAGACACCCGCCACGATCATGGTGCTTTGTGAGCTGATCGCCGACCTTCTTCCGCCCGGCGTTCTGAACATCGTCAACGGGTTCGGCGTTGAGGCGGGCAAGCCGCTTGCCCAATCCAACCGCATCGCCAAGATCGCCTTCACCGGGGAAACGACGACCGGCCGCTTGATCATGCAATACGCGACCGAAAACATCATCCCCGTCACGCTGGAGCTGGGCGGAAAAAGCCCCAACATCTTCTTCAGCGACATCGCCGACGCCGACGATGCCTTCTTTGACAAGGCGATCGAGGGCTTTGTCATGTTTGCGCTGCACCAGGGTG
>CALCPC010000127.1 GCA_937900975.1 uncultured Paracoccaceae bacterium | reverse complement strand
CAGCGCGTCGCCGCCGATGGTGTCCTGAACATCGACGGTGATCAGGGAAAAGCCAGGCTGGTTGCGGGACCGGATTTCGTCGACCTCGCCCATCTTTTGGATCTCGGATTCAAGCGGCTCGGACACCTCCGTCGCCACCTCCGCCGCCGTGGCACCGGGGTAGGAGGTATAGATGACCGCGGATTTGATGGTGAAGGCCGGGTCCTCCAACCGACCGACGGCATTAAACCCCCAAAGCCCGCCAAAAAGGCATCCAAGCATAATCTGCCTTGTCAGCAGCGGACGGTCGATCGAGGCGGGGGCAAGGTTCATCGGCGCGGCCTAGTCCGGAAACCCGGTGAAGCGGCGGACGCTTTGCCCGTCCTGCAGCCTTTGGACACCGGCGGCGACGATCTCTTCGCCCCCGCCAAGGCCAGAGGCCACGACGAACTCACCCCGCGCGCCCGGCGTTACGTCCACCGGCTGGGTGCGGATGGTTCCGCCATCGGCATCGGCGCCGGGCTCAAAAACCTTGACGAAATAGCTGCCATCGGGCGCGACACCGATGGCCGATCCCGGCACAATGATCCCCCGATCCGCCACCCGCTGTCGAACCTTCACCGTGACCGAGGCGCCGGGCAAGATGGCCAGATTGTCGGGGCGCGGCATGCCAAGCGTGATCCGATAGGATTGACCGATCTCGCTGGTCTCGGCGTTGAACTCCCGCACTTCAAGCGGGAAAATACCGTCAAGCGCTGGGAACAGCGCAAAAAGCGCGACATCGGGGTCGGCACCAGCGCGCTGGAACAGGATTTCGGGCACGTCGATCTCAATCCGGATCTCGGACATGTCGTGGATCCGAACAATCGGCGTTCCAGCGGCGATGGTCGAGAAATTGGCGACATTGCGCGCGGCGACCAGCGCGTCGAAGGGGGCCCGCAGCGATGCATCGCGCAGCGAGATTTCCGCATTGCGCAGCGCAATGGCCGACAGCGCCGCCGTCGTCTCGGCATCGTTGACGCTAACCTCGCTCACGGTCGAGCCGCTGAGTTGCGACAGCCGGCGCAGGGTCAGGTCAGACTGTTAATTTTGCAGCCGGGACTGTTCGACGGCCAATTCAAACGGCACGAGGTCGAGTTCTGCGATCAGCTCCCCTTCCGGGATCGTCTCGCCCTCAATGGCGGGCAGATCGATGATCTGACCGCCGACCTGAAACGCAAGATCGACGGTCTGCCGCGCCACGACCTTGCCAAAAAAGCTTCGTTCCAACACCGGTTGCGCTTCTGTCACGGTGACCAGTTTGACCGGTTTGACCGGCTGCGCCAGCGCCGCCACCGGCACCACGGCAAAAATGCCCAGCAAAAGGCCGATCCGCATGCGCAAGTCCCCCAACCGACTCTGGATAGGAACGCAGTAGCAGGGGCGCGGGCCCGGTGCCAGCGGCCGTCGGGTCAGGCGTCAGACAGCCGCCTTCAGGTTGCCCGGCTGCCACAGTGCGCGCAGGCAAAGGGCGATGTGCTGCACATCCTCGACACACAGCGGCTTATTCAAAAAGGCCGAAACACAACCGCTCGCCTCCGCGCGGGCGCGATCCATCGGGTCGGTGGAGGTGGTCAGCATCACCACGGCGGACATCGCCAACCGCTCTGGCATCTCGGCCTTCAGCGCATCGAGAAACTCAAACCCGTTCATCCGCGGCATATTGATGTCGAGGAAAATGACGTCGATCGCGGCATCGCGGTTCAGACGCAGATGGTCGAGCGCTTCGTCGGCATAGACAAAACACTCCAACTCGCGCACCAGACCAGAGCGGTGCATAACCTTTCGGTACAGCCGATGGTCGATTTTTTCGTCGTCGATCAGGATTGCGCGCTGGATTTCTTCCATCATGCCACTCCACTCCGCAGGGACAGTGTCACGTCAAATCGGGTGCCCACACCGGGGCGCGAGTCGACCTGGATCCCACCGCCATGTTTCATCGAAATTCGTTTGCAAAGCGTAAGGCCGATGCCCGATCCCGGGATCATGTCATGGCTGTGCAGCCGTTCGAACAGCGCAAAGATGCGCCCGCAATGCTCTGGCGCGATGCCGTCCCCGGTGGCGGCCACACGCTCGGTGGCAATGCCGCGGGGGGCGGGGTGGGGACCGATGCGCAGGCACAGCGCCCGGTCCCGCGCGCGGTAGCGCAGCGCATTGTCGATCAAGTGGCGAAACAGCGTGCGCAACGCCTCGGCGTCGCCCGGCAGCGTCGGCAACGTGTCCAGCCGGACCTCCGCGCCGCTTTCGGTCAACGCGGGATCCATGGCCGCCAGAACCTCCCCCACCAACGGCGTCAGCGCCACGGGGCGCGGGCGGTGCGGCGCCGAGGCTGTGCGGCCAAGCTGCATCAGCCCATCGACCAGGGCCCGCATACGCTCCATCGTCGTCTCGGCCACAACCAGCGTCTCGTCGGCATCCGCGGGCAAAAGATCCCCGTGATCCAGCCTTAGATCGGCCAGCGCCATCATCGCGGTGTTAACCGGGGATTTCAGGCTGTGGGACAGCGCATAGGTCAGATCGGCCAGGTCGCCGTCGGCTTGGCGGGCCAAAGCCGCGCGGGTCACAAGCTCCGCCTCAAGATCGGCCAGCTCCGCCTTGCGCTCTGCCAGGGCCGAGCGGAGGGCGGCGTCCGCGTCGGGCGCGCGCGTCATCGCAGCCAAAACATCCGACAACAGCCCAGCAGCCCGCAGCAGCGCTGCGGGTTCGGTCGCATTTGGCGGCGCCTGTGCGGCCAGCCCCGCGTGATGCACAGCGGACAGTTCAATCGGCCCGATCCGCGCAGCGTCCGCCAGATCGCCCAAGGCGCGCGCCGAGCCCGGCGGCTCCCCCGCCAGCGCGTGCGACAGCGCAGCCCAGTACCGCACGGCGAAATCGGGGGCATCCTCTGCCCCGGTTATGACGCCCGCCATCGTCGCTTTACCCCCTTTTCGCCGGCAGCGGCCAACAAGACCGCGCGCCGGCGCCCGGCACCCACGCAAAGACGATGGCAGAGACGCGCTAATCCCGGTTTAACAGCGGGCCAAAAAACGGGTGGCGCGCGGTCTTAAAGCGGGTCGATCCGCTTTTGGGCCATGCCATGCCCGCGGGGGGCCCTGCGCGGTCTTAAGCGCGGTGGAGCAGATCGGTCGCGGGCACCCGCGGCGGCGCAAGATGGCGCGATTTGGTCCAGACCGTCGCGCCGGCATCGCCGGCCACGGCATCCGCCGCCCCGCCCGGTGGCAAGCGCAGCCAATCCCAGCCTGACAGCGTCTCAGCGCCGACCGTTACACTGCCGGAAAGCACAAAGACCTCCACCCCGCCCGTGACGTCGAGACGGAGGGCGCCACCGGGGCGCAGCGCCGCAATGGCCACGTGTTCATCGGGCGCGTCGAACAGCGTCTGCGTGCCGTCCGGCGGCGGCGCGACGGCGACGCGCAATTCGGTCCGGTCAGCGGGGTCGAATTGGTGCAGCTTCACGAAAATCAGGGCGCCCTCGGCCGCCGCCGGCGTGTGGCGCGAGGTCGGCGGATTGCGAATGTAGGATCCCGCCGGGAAATCGCCGTGCTCGTCCTGGAAAACGCCATCGAGAACCAGGAACTCCTCCCCCCCGTCATGGGTGTGGGGCGAGAACGCGCTGCCCGGGGCGAAGCGCACCAGACTGGTGGCGCGCGCAACTTCTCCGCCGATCCGGTCCAGCATCTTACGCTCGACACCCGGCATGGGGGAGGGTACCCACGCGGTCTCTTGAAACCGGACCAAGGCGGGGCGGTCGAAATCGGCATTAAGATCCATGGCTTTCTCCTTGGATCCGAGCCTTGTCCCCGCAGCGGCGGGAAGCCAAGCCTTTTTTGCGCCGCCTACCAGCTTTTCCAGGCGTGCAGCGGATCAAGCGCGCCGTCGGCAAACTGCGCCTTGGTATGGCGGCGCCGGATCTTGCCGCTTGACGTTTTCTCCAGCGTCCCGGCCTGCACGACGATCACAGCGTCGGCAAAGACGTCGTGGTCGATCTTCACAGCGCGCTGCAGCGCACCGACCACAGCGTCGAGATCGGGTTTCGGGCCGTAATTCACCTCATGCACGATGACCAGCCGTTCGGTGCCATCCACCTCGACCCCGAAGGCCGCGCCGCAGCCCGGGCGCAACCCCGGATGCGCCGCTTCGGCGGACACCTCGATATCCTCGGCGAAATAATTGGCGCCGGCCTTGATGATCACGTCTTTCAGCCGGCCACAGACGAAAAGCTCGCCGTCGCGCAAAAATCCAAGATCGCCGGTGCGCAGCCAGGGCGTCGGATCGCCGGGCAGCTTCGCTGCGAAGACCTCTGCCGTCTCCTCGGGCCGGTCGAGATAGCCAAGCGCGACGCTCGGCCCCGCGACCCACACCTCCCCCACCTGGTTGTCGGGCAAAGCAAGGCCCGTCTCGGGGCCGACAATGGCGACGCGCTGATCCAGCAAGGCGGGGCCGGCGCCGATCAGCGTGCGTTTCGACCCCGTCTCGGAGGCGATCACCTGCCCCCGCTCCAACGCCGCACGGTCGACCGACAAGGACACCGGCGCCGCATGGCGCCCGCCACCGGTCACGATCAGCGTGCTTTCGGCCAGTCCGTAGCTGGGGTACAGCGCCTCGGCGGAAAATCCGGCGGGGGCAAAGGCGCGGGCAAACCGCTCCATCGTTTGCGGGCGAACGGGTTCGGCCCCCATCATCGCCATCGACCAGGCATGCAGGTCAAGCTGCGGCAGCCCCTCATCCTCCACCGCCGCGGCGCAAAGCTCATAGCCAAAATTGGGCGAGCAGCTGACCGTCGCCTCGGTCTGGGCAATCGCCTCGATCCACCGCATCGGGCGGCGCAGGAAATCGGCCGGGTCCAAAAAATGGCTGCTGCCGCCGGTGTAGATCGGGAACAGAAGACAGCCGAAAAGCCCCCAGTCATGAAAGAAGGGCAGCCAAGAGACCATGCGCATATCCACGCCCGATCCGCACGCCTCCTGCAAGAGTTGGCAGTTGTGCAGGATGTTCGCGTGCCGCACCATCACGCCCTTTGGCGTACCGGTGGAGCCGGACGTGAACTGCAGAACCGCCACGGCCTCACCGCCGAGGCTCGGCTCTCAGAACGCTGGGGCGTCGGTTTGGCCCAGCTCGTCGGCATAAACCCAGTCGAGCCCATGGCCGCCCTCAGCATCCCCCAACATCCGGTCAAGCCGCAGCCGCATGCTGGGCGACGCAATCGCAAGCGGTGCCCGCGCTGTCCCGGCCAGCGATAACAGACGCTCCATCCCCCGCCCATTGCGCGGAACGGCGACGGGCACAGCGACCAGGCCGGCAAGGATCGTGCCAAGGAACACATCCAGGAAATCGGGCGTATTGGGAAAGACCAAGACCACCGGCGTGCCGGGGGCATCGCGCGCCTGCAGATCGGCCGCGACGCGGCGGGCGCGCCGGTACAGCGCGCCATAGGTAACAGGCAAGCCCGGCGCCACGACACGCAAAAGCGGGGTGAAGGCGACACGGTCGGGGTGCCATTCGGCCCGCGCCGCCAAAACCTCCGGCACGGTGCGGAGGCTGGCGACCGGATCCTCAACCAAGGTGAGGTTTGGCAGAAGCTCGTTCATTCTGGGGCACCTCGGCGCTGCGGGTCGGTCTTGTATCCTCGTCGCGCGTTACGCGGGCGCGGCGAAGTGCTGTCGGATATAGGCCGCGACGGCCTCGATCGTGTCGTTTTCAACCATCAGGCTGGTGTCGAGCTTAAGGTTCAACCAACGCCCAAGATCGCTGGTAAACGCGACCGACGCCGCGCTGTCGAGCCCCAGTTGGTCGAAGGGCTGCGTGCGGTCGACCTCTGCCGTTGAGATATCCAGAAGGTCGGCCATGTATTCGGTCATCCAAGTTTCGATTTGATCGAATTGGGTCATCGTTCCGTCCATAATACTCACCTTTCCCAGTCGTTACCGGCAGCGGCTCAGGTCACCAGACCTCAAGCCCGCCACCGCGATAAGCCTCATCCTGTTCCTTGCGGGCCATCTTCTCTTCGATCATTTTGCGCGTCGGCTGCCGGACGTCCCAGACAAGACCCAGCTTTTCGGCCGCGCGGATGAAAAGACCGCCGATGTCGAGCTGCCACCAATTCAGACCGA
>CALCPC010000126.1 GCA_937900975.1 uncultured Paracoccaceae bacterium | reverse complement strand
GGCCCGGCGCCACCTCCTCCAGGCGCCCCCGCTCCGCCTGCGTCGGGGGACACTCCTCCTGGGCCGGGGGACACCGCACCCCCTGCGTCGGGGGACACCGCACTTCTTGGGCCAGGGGGCAGCGCAGCACCCGCTCCAGAGGACAGTGCACCGCCTTGGCCGGGGATCAGCGCAGTACCTTCGCCGGGGAACACTGCGCCGCATGGACCGGGGGACACCGCACGACCCGGACCGGGGGGCACGGCACGACGCCGACCGGGGGGCAGCACATCGCCTGGGCCTGGGGGCAGCGCGCGACCGTGACCCGGGGCCGCACCGACTGGAGCGCGCGGTACCGCACTTCTTGGGCCGGGAGCCACTCCGCCTGTGCCGGGGGGCAGCGCGCGACCGGAGGCGGGGGCTGCACCACCTGGACCGGGCGGCGATGCCGGGGCGCCGGACACCCGTACAAGGGCGGTGTAGCGTGCCCGGGTCCGCACCGGCGGGCCGACATCCCAGGGGCGTTGCCCTTGCCACGCTGTCGCCCGGTGGGCGGACCGGGGGGGCGATGACGGGCCTTGGAATTGGGCGGCTTTTTGGCATCCCGCTTCGCCTGGACATAAGCTGGCTGCCCATGGCCGGCTTTATCACCTGGAGCCTTGCAACAAGCTATTTTCCGATGTTTTTGTCCGGTCAAACCGGGATTGCCAGCGTCGCCCTTGCCCTGCTTGGCACGGTTTGCCTTTTCGCGAGCCTGATCGCGCATGAGCTTGCCCATGCCTTAACCGCCCGCGCCTTTGGCATTTCGACGGCGCGGATCACGCTGTTTCTTTTTGGCGGCGTTGCGATGATGCGGGCCGAACCACCAACGCCCAAGGCGGAGTTTTGGATTGCCATCGCGGGGCCTGTCATGAGCCTTGCCTTGGCGCTGTTGGCGGGCGCGGGAAGCTTTCTAACCAGCGGCCCAAACGGCGCGCGCGCGGCGCTGGTCCTTTTCGACTTTCTCTTCATCGTCAACATGATCTTTGCGCTTTTCAACCTGATCCCCGCCTTTCCAATGGATGGCGGGCGGGTTTTGCGCGCGGCGCTGTGGCGCCAGACCCGCGATGTTGTCCGGGCGACCCGCCATGCGACGGGGATCAGCCAGGTCTTGGCACTCGGCGCTATTTTTTACGGCTTCTGGCGCGTTTGGAATGAGGGCGTGGCGCTCGACGCTTTCTGGCCCATCCTGATCGGTGGGTTCATCTTTGTCAGCGCACGCCGGGTTTACCTGAGTGTCAGGCCCTACCGTCCCTGAGGCGTTTCGCGGAAAATCGGGATCCCCTCGCGCTGCCTGAAATCATGGATTTCAACGCGGGCGGGCGTGCCCGCTGTCTCGGACGTTTCGCGAACCGCTTTTGGCCGTCGCGCGTTCGAAAAGACCAGAGGTCAGTCTGCTGCGCGGGGCGGCTTCTTTGTCAAAGGGGGCCGGAAAACGCCTCGCCAAAAGCGAAAGCGCGTCATCTGCCCTTTGCGTCCGCGATCTGGGCCGCGCGGAAAAAGCGCGGGGCGTCGACCTTCAGCCGTTCCGGCGCGAACACGCCGGGCGTTGTCCAATCGGGATCCTCGCCCGAGAAAAGGTCGAGAAACGCGATGGCAAGCGACGGGTCCGCGTCCGTGTTCTCACGAAACGACCACCAGGAGCGGATTTCGTCCATCGCGGGCGCTGTGTCCCGCGCCTCATCGAAATCCTGGGCCAGGACGGCTGCGCGAATGTTGAGGCAATAGGCCACGAACACGTAGCCCTCGGGCCAATAATAGGCGGGGTTGGACGTGTCGGCGCCGGGCGGCAGCGACCGAACCGTCAAGGGTCGCCCCCGCACCAGGGCTTGCAACATCAGTCCGGCGGCAAAGCCCACGTAATCGCGCCGGGCGTCGGTTTCATCGGGTTTCTGCGCCTCGAACGCGCGCAGCCACTCCAGAAAACTCTGGCCCTGCTTGGCGTCGTCGATGTCGAATGTCACGCCCGTGGCCGCCGACAGCTTGTCGACCTGGTCGCGAAACGACGCTTTGAACCACCGCAAGCGCCGGACAGAGCGGCGCACGGGCAAAGGGGTAAGGTGATGCGCGCCCACGCTCAAATCACCCGATGGCACGCCGCGAGCAGGGCCGAAAGCGCGGCGGTATCGGGCAGCGCATCGGTCAGGGCCCGCCCTTGGGCCCGGGCGACATCCGTGCAGGTGTCCAACAACTGATCCTCATCCTCGGCGCCGCCCGCCCGCTCTACCAAAAGCCACAGCGTCACGGCGAAGACGGCGATGGCGCCTTGATCCTCTGGCACCGCCGGCGTCAAGCCGGGCGGGCGGCCCGCGACAACGCGATCAAGCAGCGCGCGCATGATTTCCGCCGCGTAATCCTCAACCACCAGCGCCGGCTCGGTCCGGTCGCGGACGCTGCGAAACGCCTCTGCCGCCAGGGTTTCGCTGACAAGCGCGTCCTCTGTCCCAAGCCGGGACAGCGCGCGCGAAAGACCGTAGTAAACCGTCTGCGCGAACCGCTGGGCAGAGCCCGAGCCGGCATCGGGTTGCGGCAGATCGGGCGCGCCATCCGCCGCACCCGGCGCATCCAAGAAGCGGTGCGCCGTGGTTGATCCGAACGCCTCCACCCCCGCGGCAACCTGGTCGACCTGGCCCATTACATCGGCGGCCAACCCGGCCAGCGGGATCGGCACCCGCCCCGCCAAAGGGTCAAGCTGGCGCCGCCCGGTGCGCAGCGCAAAGCGCACACCGCGCAGCGCGTCTTTCAGGGGCAGCGTCACCTCCCCCGGCAGAGGGGCGCGGCGTGTGGGTCTCATCGGGAACCTCGGTGCTTTTTCGAACCGTGCCTCCACCCTAGCGCGGCAGCGCGCGGTTTTCCATGGGCGAAGCCCGGGCGGTCTGTCAGCCGTCGGGCGCAATGGGCAAAAGATGAGCGTAATCCGGCCCGATCTCGACCGGGATCCCCGCCCGGGCCGCTGCGACGGCGGCGGGGGGATCGGGGCGTGGACCCCGCCCCGATTGGCGCAGCACGATCCGGCGGACGCGCCCGGGGTGCCGCGCGGCGATGTCGGCATAAACCTCGGCGTCGCGTTGGCCGGTATCGCCGATCAGCACAAAGGAAAGCCGGGGGTTTGCTGCGAGGATATCGTCGATGGCCGCCGATTTGTGCCGCCCATGCGCCCCCTTGCCCAAGGTTTCGCGCCGCAGACCAAGATCGCGCAGAAACATCGGCCCGGGCACCAGGCCCGCGCGCTGAAACAAGCGCTCCAGAAAGCCGTGCAGGTTCCAGGGGGAGGAGGAGACATAAAAGACCGGGTTCCGCCCCGCATGCAAGGCGGTCAGAAATTGCACGGCGTCCGGATAGATGTGGCGTGTCAACGTGCTGCCTGTGAACGTGGTCCAAAGGTTGCGCGCCAGCGAGTATGCGCCGGTCTCTAGGATCGTGTCGTCGATATCGCTGATGATGCCGAAAGCCGCGTCGGGGTCGGGCAAAAGCACAGGCAGCATCACCTCGGCGCCGCCGGGAACATGCGCCGGGACTTCCCGCCAGCCGTGGCCCGGCGCGCGCGGCAGCGTCAGCGTAAAATAGCCCTCCGCATCGGTGACAGAGGTAGAGCCGTCAGCGCTGACCGGGACATCCGCGACCTCGTCGGTCAGGAACAGCGCCGCCATCTGGCGCAAGTTTCGCCACCGGCTTTGCCCCGCGCGCGGTTCGGCCTGGCGGATCGCGGACAACACACGGCCGCGCGCGATCAGGGCCTCGGGCGTTGCATAACCGATATACGCCTCGATCAACGGGATCGCCCGGAGACCCCCCCCCCACAACCGCAGAAGAGCGCGGGCAAACCGTGTCAGAAGGCGTCTCAACAGAAGTCGGGCTCACTCCGCGGCAAGTTGATCGGTGCGCAACACCAAAACGTCCCGCTCTGGCGCGGCAAGGCAGAGGCGCAGAAGCGGCGGCACGGTCAGCAGCGTCAGGAAGGCCGACATCGAAAGCCCGCCAACGACAACGGCGCCAAGCCCACGGTAAAGCTCGGACCCTTCACCGGGGAAGACGACCAGCGGCATCATCCCCATCACGCTTGTCAGCGTCGACATAAAGATCGGCCGGATCCGGTTGCGCGTCGCTTCCTCGATGGCTGCGATCGGCGCCAGCCCTTCCTCATTGAGGTGAAACAGGGTCTGGTGGACGATCAGGATGGCATTGTTCACGACGATGCCCACCAAGATGATAAACCCAAGCAGTGTCAGCATATCCAGGGGCTGGGTCTGGAATGTGTTCAGTAGCGCCAGACCGCCAACCCCCCCCGCCGCCGCCCCCGGGAACGAGATCAAGAATACCAAGGGCAGAAGGAAGCTTTAAAAAAGGATCGCCATCACCAAAAACACGATCACCAGCGCGACAACCAGGTTGATCTGGATAGCCTCCCACGTCTGGCTCAATTGGTCGGCGGTGCCCGAGACGCTCAGACGGATGCCCGGCGGCAGGCCCTGGCTTTCCAGCGCCGCGACAACCTCGGTTTCCAGGATCTCGACTGCGGCCTCAAGTGCCAGCGCGTCCGAGGGGCGAATTTCCAAGGTGACGGTGCGCAGCCGGTCGCGGTGGCGGATTTCCGTGGGGCCGGCTGTCACCTCGACCCGGGCCAGCGCCGAGACCGGCACGATCTCACCCGACGGCGTGACCACGGGAAAGGAGCCGACATCCTGCGTGCGCAGCCCCGTCAGCAGGCTGCGGTCGCCCATCAGCATCAGGTTCAAACGGTCGGCGCCTTCGGTGATCTCGGCAACCCGCAACCCATCGTTGAACGCGTCGACTGTGTTTGCCAGCGCCGCGGTCGTCATACCGGCATCGGCCAGGCGCAGCCTGTCGGGAACCAGCCGTACCTCTGGCGCGCCAAGCTCCAACCCCGGGATCGGGCGAAACTGGTGTCCTTCGGACCGGGGCAGGAGGCCCGAAACGATGCCGGCCGCACGCCCCGCGACGCCCAGGATCTGGTTCAGATCTTGGCCCGAGACATTCAGTTCAATCGTCCGCCCGCCGCCGACGCCGCGCCCGAAAAGCGACGGCTGCGTCATAAAGCCGAACGTGCCGGGTTCGGCAAAGATCGGGCCCGACAGGATCGGGATCAACTCCCCCACGCGCCGCCCATCCACCGCGGTGGCGCCCACGAAACTGTTGCCGGGGATCGCCACAAAAAAGAAATTGTCGATGCTGGGCCGCCCATCCTCGGTTGCCGGTGCTGGCGCGGCCTCCCACATCGGGGTTGCTGCGCGTTCGATCCGCTCGGCGATGGTTTCGGTGGTGTCTAGGTTGTAGCCCGGCGGCGGAATAATGATGCCGAAAACAAGGTTTCGGTTGCCCTCGGGCAGGTATTCGAGCCGCGGCAGGAACAGCCAACTGGCCAGCGCCGCCGTGCCCGCGATCAGCGTCACCATCAGGATGCCGAAACCGCGCACCCGCACGGTCGCGCGCACATAGCGCATGACGCCGGCACTGAACGCGCCCGCCATGGCATCGATGATCGGCAGACGCAGGGTCGTTTGCTGCCCATCGCCGAGAAGCCGTGCGCCAAGCGCCGGGATCACGGTGATCGCCACAACCAGCGACAGCAGAACCGAGACCGAGATGGCCACGGCGATGTCGCGGAAAAGCTGCCCGGCTTCAAGCTCCATCACCAGGATGGGCACAAAGACCAGCACCGTTGTCAGCGCCGAAACCAGGATCGCGCCCCAGACCTGCCGCGCGCCCTCATACGCGGCTTTGCGCCGGCTGTAGCCCTGTTCGCGCAGCCGATAGATATTTTCCAGGACGACGATGGCCGCATCGACGATCATGCCCACGGCAAAGGCGATCCCGGCCAGTGAGATCACGTTCAGCGTCCGCCCTGTCGCGGCCATCGCGACAAAGGTTGCGACGATCGAGACCGGGATGGCGAGCGAGACGACAAGCGTCGCGCGCGGGCTGCGCAGGAACAGCATCAACACGATGGCCGCCAGGATCCCGCCGATCCAGATGTTTTGCGTCACCAGGTTGATCGCGCCCTGGAGGTAGATTGTTTCGTCATAGACCTGGTTCAGCTTCAGCCCCTGCGCGGCCATGCCGAGCGTCGCGCGCAGGCCGGAGCCGCCGG
>CALCPC010000125.1 GCA_937900975.1 uncultured Paracoccaceae bacterium | reverse complement strand
TTCGGCGCGACGTTGCTGCGCGCCTTTCGGCGCGACTTTGCTGCGCGCCTATCGGCGCGACTTTGACGCGCGCCTATCGGCGCGACTTTGACGCGCGCCTATCGGCGCGACAGGGGCGCGGGTCCTGGCGCTTGCGGCGAGCAGCGGCTCGGCGGGTGCAGGGCAACCCGACTGGGCCTTCCGCAACGGCCAGCGCCTTCCGCGCAAATGGCTTTGTTCCCGCCACCGGGTCTTTTGCCCTTGGAAATCGGGTTGCAGGGCCCATCTTAGGCCGCACCAAGAACAGAGGGGAAGCGACCCATGAACATCCACGATGCCAAGATTAAGACCGACCGCGAGGTCGGCATCTCTGTGCCCCGGCCAACGCGCGCCGAAGCCGAGGATGCCGTGCGGACGCTTTTGCGCTGGGCCGGGGACGACCCAAACCGCGAGGGGCTGCTCGACACGCCAGGGCGCGTGACGCGCGGCTATGAAGAATGGTTCCGCGGCTATGACGAGGATCCGGCCGCGATGTTGCAGCGGACCTTCGAGGAGGTCGAGGGCTATGACGAGATGGTCGTTCTGCGCGACATCCGCTATGAGAGCTATTGTGAGCATCACATGGCGCCGATCATCGGCAAGGCTCATGTGGGGTATATCCCGACCGACCGCGTTGTGGGGATCTCAAAGCTTGCCCGCGTCGTCGACGCCTATGCCAAGCGCCTGCAGGTGCAGGAGAAAATGAACGCCCAGATCGCCAATACCCTGCAGGATGTGCTGCAGCCGCAGGGCGTGGCCGTCGTGCTGGAGGGGGAGCATCACTGCATGTCGACCCGCGGCGTGCACAAGCCCGGCGTCTCGATGGTGACGTCGACGATGCTGGGCGCTTTCCGCGACGATCGGGAAACGCGGCGCGAGTTCATGGATATCATCGGCAATCCCACCAACCGGGGCGGATGACGCCATTCGACCGGCGTTTCGGGCCGCGCTTTCGCATCTCGATGCCGGGGATGGCGCCGCGCTTAGCGCCCTTCTCAGCCGCGAAACCCGGATTTTGTCCGAGACGGTGCAGGTCGAAGACGGCGTGACATACGCCTATTTCGCGGCGCCAAGACCGCTGTGGTTTGATGCCGGCAACCCTGTCCGGCAGCCACGCCTAAAGGCGTCAATGCCGGGGATTGCCGACGACATCGCCCGGCGGATGGCGGCGGCGGATCTTCCGCATCTTCAAGAGGATCTCGACACGACGCTGACGCTTACAGCCATTGGCCGTGTTGCGCGGGAAAGCGGGGGTGCAAGCGGATTTGATCGCCTGTTTTTCGCGCCATCGCGCGGATTGCAGCGCCGCTGTCCTGGCCGCCGCGGGACACGGCGAGGTCGCCGCCTGGAGGCCCTGCGCGCCGCGGGGGCCGCTTCTGGTCGCGGCGCGGGGGGGATCGCGTGGCGCTAGCGGCGGTCTTGCCCGATGACCGCGGACGCAGTGGCCGAGGCCTTCTCCGCCGCTGCGATCTACGCCCGGTCAGTGC
>CALCPC010000124.1 GCA_937900975.1 uncultured Paracoccaceae bacterium | reverse complement strand
ATTCTTGTTGCATGGCGTCTTGTCGGGTTTTGGGGCCATCTACTCCTATTTTTACGCGGTCAATATCTGCGGCGCCGCCCGCTCTGCCGCCGCGGCGGCACTGGTCCCAGTTTTGGCAGCCTTGGGCGGGGCGGTGTTTTTGGGCGAAGCGCTTGGGCCGCCCAAGGCCCTGGGCATCGCGGTTGTGGTTTGCGGCGTGGCGCTTGCCTCAGGCGGGCTCCGCCGCGGCCAGCGCCGCCTCCAATAACTGGCGCACCGCAGCCGGATCCACATCCCGCGCAACGAATGCGTCTCCGATGCCGCGCGCCAGAATGAATGCAATGCGCCCATCGACGACTTTTTTGTCCTGTCCCATCAACCCCAAAAGCCCTTTGGCATCGGGAAGGGCGCCGCGGATCTCCGTCAAATCGCGCGGCATCCCCATATCGGCCAAATGCGCGCGCACACGGCTCGGCGCCTCTTGCGCGCAAAGCCCGAGGCGCTGCGACAACTCAAACGCCAGCGCGCAACCGATGGCGACGCCCTCACCATGCAAAAGCCGCTCAGAATAGCCGGTTGCCGCCTCCAGCGCATGGCCGAATGTGTGGCCAAGGTTCAAAAGCGCGCGCTCCCCCGCTTCCCGCTCGTCCCGCGCCACGATCGCGGCCTTCATGGCACAACACTTTGCAACCGCGCGCGTCCGCAACGCCACGTCCCCGTCGGCAAGCGCCGGACCCTTAGCCTCCAACCACTCAAAAAACGCGGCATCGCCGAGAAGCCCGTATTTCACAACCTCGGCATACCCCGACAGAAAATCGCGGCGTGGCAACGTGGCCAGCATATCGATATCGGCCAAAACATGCACCGGCTGGTGGAACGCGCCGATCAGGTTTTTGCCATGCCGCGCGTTGATCCCGGTCTTGCCGCCGACCGCGCTGTCCACCTGCGCCAAAAGCGTCGTCGGCACCTGCACAAAGCCGACGCCACGGCGCAGGATCGCGGCGGCAAACCCGGCAAGATCGCCGATCACGCCGCCGCCGAAGGCCAGCACGATATCCGCGCGTTCCGCCCGCTGCTCCAAAAGCCAATCGACGGTTTGCCCAAGCACGGCCCAAGACTTCGACGCCTCACCCGGGTCAAGCGTCAGCACCTCTGCCGCGATCCCCGCGCGGCCAAGACCCGCCATCAAGGCGGTGAGATGCCGGGCGGCGACATGCGTTTCGGTGACGATAAACACCCGATCCCGGGCAAGATGCGGCTGCAGCCGCGCACCGGCCTCGGCCAGCAGACCCGGGCCGATATCGATGCCATAGCTGCGGCCCGGAAGCGTGACTGCAATACGCTCAACCATGGCGCGCAACTTTGTAAAGCACCGGGCGCGTCCCCGGCTGGGCCCGATCGCGGGCGTGGACGGCCGATAGGATCTGACGCACCATTTGGTCCTGGGTGATGCCGGCTGGGCTTTCCACACGCACATCCGCCTCGGCATAGGCAGGGCGGCGTTGGGCCAACAATTCGGCCAGCACCGCGCGCGGGTCGGGGGCGCGCAACAGCGGGCGGGTGTCACGATCCTTGACCCGCGACCAAAGCGTATCGAGGTCCGCGTCGATCCAAACCGACACCGCGCGGTCGCGAATCAGCGCGCGATTTTCCTGTTGCGCAAACACACCGCCGCCGGTGGCCAAGACGCAGGTCTCCTCCTCCAACAGCCGGGCGATCACGCGCCGTTCGCCTGCACGAAAATAAGCCTCGCCATGGACTGAGAAAATCTCACTGATCTCCATCCCCGCCGCGGCCTCAATCTCGCTGTCGGAATCGCGGAACGAAACCCCAAGCGTATCGGCCAAACGCCGACCCACGCTGGTTTTTCCAGCCCCCATCAAACCCACAAGCACCAACGGGCACGAAAGACCAAGGGGGAGTGGGCGCGGCGCGTCGATGGTCATTTCGTGGTATCTTCCCCCTTGCGCGATTGAGTTAACCGCAAGCTGCGGATAAGTTCTACTGCAATCGGGCAAGCGATGCGCACCTGGAGGTCAATCCAGGGCAAAGAAGGTGAGGCGGGCATGGGCCGGCTGATAAAATACCTGTTCTACCTTTTCGTGCTCGCCTCGGCGGGCGTTGCGGTGTTCGCGCTGGTCTCTGACCTGCCGCCACCCGTGGAGGAAATCGAAATCCCAGTGAGCCCATCGACAGGATGAGGGGCGCCGTCGTCTTTCTGTGCCT
>CALCPC010000123.1 GCA_937900975.1 uncultured Paracoccaceae bacterium | reverse complement strand
CGGCGCGATAGTGTCGAGTAGATCTTGGTCATCAGAACGGCTCCTTTTGCAGACACCGCCTAGCCAAGCAAAGCACCTTAAATTTTGTCAACAATCAACAAATAATGCCCTTTGAGATGCCGAACAGTCCAGTACCGGCGCTCAATTTCTGGGCATTTCTAATCAGGTTTGTACGCAAGGCGGGCGGTGATTGCGGCCAAGCCCGCGCCCACACACGTTCGAAACGAACAGCCCCGGCTTTACGAGAGAGTTTCTTGTTCAATGATCGGGCTGCTTTTTCTGCGGCTTTCAAGTTTGCTTAGAATGCCGCCTCTGCTTCGTGCGGCGTGATGTAGCCGATGGCGCTCGGCTGATGGGTGTTATGGCACCAATCGATCCGTTTCAGAGTTTCCCAATCGACCTGACCAACGGATTTCCAGGGACCGAGGAACTTGATGACCTCTGTCTTCAACAGGCCTAGGATGCTTTCGGCAAGGGTGTTGACGTATGAACCCCCGACACGGCCGACAGACGTGTCGATGCCGACCTCAGCCAGCCGTCCGTTGTATCGGATCGACAGGTATTGGCTGCCGCGGTCGCTATGATGGACCAGCTTGTCCGCCCCGGACGGCGCCCGTTGGCAGATGGCGTGGTTCAGGGCATCGCGGTCGAGACGCGCCAGCCGACGATCTTGTGGGCAAAGACGTCGATGATGAAGGCCGCCTAGACCACGCCCTGCCAGCTCAAGGCATAGGTGAAATCGCCGACCCAGAGCTGGTTCGGCATGTCTGCCACGAAGGCGCGGATCGGGGCGGTCGGCCCGTGGAGGATACGCATCGCCGTGTGGCGGCGAAAGCCGGAGACGCGGCAAAGACACGCTCCACCACCCAGCGCCGTGCGATGGCGACAAAACCTGTCGCGCCGGGTGGCCGCCGGACAACCTCAATCGTTGGGCCGTCAACGCCTGCCATGGCCTTACGCAGCGTCTCGCCCGCCTAGCCGCGATCCGCGAAGATATGGGAGAGTGTCGGCTAGCTTCCCAGGGCCATCTCGACCACGCCCGCCGCGCCGTCACAGGCGTGGATGTCTGTGGAATGGGTGACTGAGGCCAACACGTCGCCCTCGGTGTCGGTCACGAAGGCACGCTTCCGGCCCTTTGTCTTCTTGCCCGCATTGTATCCGCGCGGGCCTCCACCTTCCGCCAAACTGCCGGATCGCCGCCCGGTCGCCTTCGGGGCGGGCTTCGAGCGGGCGTGCAAGCGCCCGCGCGGTGTCCTTCCTGCTCACTCCCGCCTTGCTTTCGGATCTAGAGCAATTTCCGTTCACATTGGATCAGAAATTGCTGTCTCAAGATCAGCAGGATGCTGATCTTAAACGCGTTTTCTGATGATGACTGACCTGCTTTGAACGGAAAATGCTCTAGGCACCCGCTTTGTCGCACCCACAGTCGGCCTTTCCCCACAGGGTTCGGCGCAATTCGCCCTGCGTCACCCAGCCGCCCTCCACGTGCGGTGCGATATCCTGCGCGGGCCCGGAGAAAGGGATCATAGCGCCGACGGCGAGGCCTGTGGCCATCGCGGCGGGCGTCCACCTGGGACCGAAGCGCCAGGGTTTCGCAGCGCCGGTCCGGCCATCGAGGGCCGCCGCCAAGGGACCCGGATCGACCCACCGCCTTGATACGCTGCAGGACAGGATCGGCGGCGTTGACCGGCCCGCGCCGGCGCCGCCACAGCCGCGCAGGGCGATCCCGGAGCGGCGCGGCAGTTTTGTCCTTCTCTCGGAGAAGGAGGTGCGGGGTCGGGCGGGTTGCACCTGCCGGGGCGATCAGCCCGGTGTTGCAGCGCTTGCCTGCGGCAGAGCGCCGGTCGGTCCCGCACGCTCTGTGGCGCGGCGCCAGCGCAATGTCCATCCGGCCGGCCGTCGCCCCATCCGGCAAGCCGAGCCAAAGCGCCGCGCCCGAACGCCCCGTTTCGGATTTGCGGCACGCGACGCGCGACGCCTGGGCGCAAACAATGGCGGTTGGATCGGCGCGCGGAGGAGGGGTTTGAACCTCCCCACCCGGACGCTTTCTCCGATTAGAGCATTTTCCGTTCAGATTGTGTCAGTCTTCATCAGAAAACGCGTTCAAGATCAGCACGATGCTGATCTTGAGACAG
>CALCPC010000122.1 GCA_937900975.1 uncultured Paracoccaceae bacterium | reverse complement strand
CGCCCCCCTCCAAAACGATGGTCGGCGCCATGGAGGAGCGGGGCCGCTTTCCCCCCTCAACCCGGTTCGCGATCTTGCGCCCATTGCGTTCGGGCGCGCGGCTGAAATCGGTCAGTTCGTTGTTCAGAAGAAAGCCGTTGGTCATCACCCGGCTGCCAAAGCCCGTTTCGATGGTGGTGGTGATCGAGATCATGTCGCCCATCGCGTCCACCACCACGAAATGGGAGGTGCCGGCCCGTTCGGGTTGCGTGTCGGGGCTCCACAGCGCGCCCTCTTTCCAAGGCGGCGTCCCGGCGGAGGCGCGCCCCATCGACGCCTCGGGATCGATCAAAGCGGCCCGGCTGGCCAGATACTCTGGGTCAAGCAATTCCAACACCGGACCGTCCACAAAATCGCTGTCGGCCATGT
Source organism: uncultured Paracoccaceae bacterium (assembly GCA_937900975.1). GTDB lineage: Bacteria > Pseudomonadota > Alphaproteobacteria > Rhodobacterales > Rhodobacteraceae > Algicella. The sequence goes on along the minus strand of CALCPC010000122.1, from coordinate 1,727 downwards.
AAAGCCCACGATCGGCATAGGCCAGCCGCGCCGCCTCGGCCATCAGATGCCAGGCCTCGACGCTGGGTCCATCGCCAAGGTCGAACCCTTCAAGCAGACCCAGAATTTGCCCCACGGTCAGCCCGCCAGAAGAAGGCGGGCCCATGCCGCAAACCGAATGCCCGCGATAGGGCTGGCAGATCGCGGGCCGTTCGATCACCTGGTAGGCGGCCAGATCCTCAAGTGTCAGAATGCCGGGGTTCTCTTCGGTCCGCACCGCCGCGACGATGTCGCCGGCAATGGCGCCGGTGTAAAACGGCACGGCCCCCTCGGCCGCGATCAAGCGCAGCGCGCGCGCAAAGGCGGGGTTGGTCAGAAGCGTGCCCGCGGCCTTCGGCGCGCCCTCGGCGTCAAAGAAATAAGCGCGCGTCTCGTCAAAGCGCGCCAATTCCCGGTCCGCGGCCCCGGCGATGGAGCCCGCAAGCCGGTTGGAGATCGGAAACCCCGCTTCGGCCAGATCGATTGTCGGCTGAAAAAGCTCCGCCCAAGGGGTGCGGCCATGCGCCTGGTGCAACACTTCCAAAAGCTTCAGCGTCCCCGGCACCCCGACCGAACGGCCACCGATGACAGCATCCCAGAACCCCACAGGCTCCCCATCGGGGCCCAGCCAATAGCCCTCATCCGCGCCAAGCGGCGCGGTTTCGCGGGCGTCGAACGTGGTCAGCCGCGCTTCGGACGCATCCCAATATAGCGCGAAGGCACCACCGCCGATGCCAGAGCTTTGCGGCTCCACCAAGTTCAGCATCAACTGGATCGCGACCGCGGCATCCGCCGCCGAACCGCCCGCGGCCAGCACCGCCTGCCCCGCCTCCGCCGCCAGCGGATTGGCGGCGGCAACCATGGTTGTCTCGGCCCGCACAAGATCTTTGCGCTCAACCGCGAGTGTCTCTTCCGGCTGATCGGCGCTTTGGCCGGATGCCGTTCCAGCGACCAGCAAAAGCGCCGCGCCAACTGCAAACTGTTTCACTGGACCTCTCCCTCTGCTCCCACCGGCCTTGGCCGCGTCACAACCGTTGCGCGTATTTGAACTGCAATCAAGCCGGGGCGCGCCATCGACCTGCGCCGCCGCCTATCCTGGCGGCCGAAGCGCATCCAAAACCTCAAGCACGGTCATCACATCGTCGCGCGTACAGTCAAACTGCCCAACCTGGACGCGGATAACAAAACGGCCCCGATGTCGGGTTTGGGTCAGATAAACACGCCCATCGTCGTTGATCCGTTGAAGCAGCGCCCGCGTCGCGTCGTCATCGCCGCAGGCGAAGGTGAACAGCGACAGCGCGGGCGGCGTGACGATCTCAAACCCAGGCCGCGCCGCGATCTCGTCGGCCAACGCCGCGGCCCACGCCACATGATCCCGGATCCGACGCCGCAAACCGTCAAGCCCGTAGGCGCGCAGCACAAACCACAGCTTTAGCGCCCGAAAGCGGCGGCCAAGCGGGACCGTCCACTCATTAAAGTTCAGAACCTCATCCTGGCCCAGGGTTTCCAGATAGTCCGGCCGCAACACGAGAGAGCGGATTTGCGCGGCGGGGTCGGCCAAGAACTGCACAGCGCTATCGAAATGAACTCCCAGCCACTTATGCGGGTTGAAAACAACGCTGTCGGCCCCGTCGATCCCCGCCCAAAGCGGGCGAAACTCTGGACAGATCATCGCGGATCCCGCCCACGCAGCGGCAACATGGACGGGC
>CALCPC010000121.1 GCA_937900975.1 uncultured Paracoccaceae bacterium | reverse complement strand
GCAAACTTGTTCCACGGGCAGATGGCCAGACAATCGTCGCACCCGTAAATCCGGATGCCAAGGAGGGGTCGCTGTTCCGGGTCGACCGGCCCCTTATGCTCAATCGTCAAATACGAGATGCACCGGCGGGCGTCCAGTCGATAGGGCGCCGGAAACGCATCCGTCGGGCACACATCAAGGCAGGCGCGGCAGCGGCCACAATGGGGTGCCGAGGGTGTATCCGGCACAAGCTCGGCGGTTGTGAAGATCGCGCCGAGAAACACCCAATTGCCAAGATCGCGGGCCAGAAGATTGGTGTGCTTGCCCTGCCATCCAAGCCCCGCTGCCGCGGCAAGCGGCTTTTCCATAACCGGGGCCGTGTCGACGAACACCTTGATCTTGGCGTCCGACGCGGCAACCAGCCAGCGTCCCAACCGCTTTAGCCGCTTTTTGACAAGGTCATGGTAATCGGCCCCTTGGGCATAGACCGAGATTGTCGCCCGGTCGCGCGCGTCCAGGAGCGCTAGCGTGTCGGTTTCTGGCGTGTAAGCCTCGGCCAGCATGATGATCGATCGAACCTCTGGCCAAAGCGCGCGCGGGTCGCGCCGCCACGCCGCGCGCTCGGCAAGCCAGCCCATCTGACCGTGATAGCCCGCGGCCAGAAAAGCGGTAAGGTTGCCCGCGGCCTCTGGGATCGCATCCGGGCGGCAGACGCCCAGTTTCGAAAACCCCTGGCGCTGGGCTTCAGCGGTCAGCGCCGCTTTAAGATCGTGGTCCGCGGCCGGCATGCGCCTGCTCCCTTGCGGCAACGGGCGCAGGAACCCGTGACGGAGGCGCGGCGCCACGGCGGGCCAAACAGGTGCCCGGTGCGTGGCGCCGCGGCGCCCTCCCCCCGCCATGCCCGACCCGACGGGGCTCCCAAAAGGGGTGCAGGCGCTCTGAGGGGCGCATCCCGGCAGATGGCGCGACTTGGCGCGCGACGGGCGCTGCCACCGGTGCCGCACGTGCGGGATGAGGCCTGCTGTGACAGCCCGACGCGTTTTGCCGCAGCCCAGGGGTGCGCCCTTTGGTGACCTGCGCCCTAGAAATCGAGGTCGGCATAATGCTGCGGCGGCGAAAACCCGGGCACCAGATCGGCCAGGATCGACCGAAAGGCGGGGCGCGATTTGATCTTTGCGTACCAGTCGCGCATCGGCGCGGACCGTTCCCAATCCACATCGCCGATATAGTCAAGCGACGAGAGCTGCGCTGCCGCAGCGAAGTCGGCGATGGACAACTGGTCGCCGGCCAGCCAGCGGCGGCCTTCCATCAACCACCCGATATAGTCGATGTGATACTTGATGTTGCGCGCCCCGGCCTTGATCCGAGCGCTTTCTGGATGGCCGGTTTTCATCAGCCGGCGATAGACGCGCTCATGCAAAAGGTTGGCCGTAACCTCTTGATGAAACTTATCATCGAACCATCCGGCCAGGCGCCGCGCCTCGGCCCGCTCGGCGGGCGATGTTGGCAGAAGGGGCGGCGTGGGGTGGGTTTCGTCCAGATATTCGCAAATCGCGCTCGACTCCGCCAACACCAAACCGTCGATGCGCAGCACCGGCACTTTACCGCCTGGGTTGAGGCGCAGGAAATCCATCCGCTCCTCCCAAAACGGTTCCTCCTGCAGCTCCACTTCGATCCGCTTTTCCGCCAGAACAAGACGCACTTTGCGGCAGAACGGCGACAGCGGCTGGTGATAAAGTCGACGCATCCCAAATTCCTCATCAAGTGCCGCTTGATCGCCCGGTTTTCACCCGCGTTCAAGGAACAAGCGCGCTGTGCTCGGCTGTAAGCCCGATTTTCCCGCAGCCCGATTTTCCCACCGAGCGTGTCGAGGCGATGTTGCAGGCCGAAAAGGCCGACCCTATATACCTCGCCAGAACCCGGCAGTGCTGTCTGCCGCGGTTGGGTTTGGGAGGGGGACCGGGGGCTGCGCCGCAGACCCGGGCCCCAAGATCGCCAGGAAGAAAGGACAAGACCCATGTCAAAGGTCATCGGGATCGACCTCGGGACAACCAATTCGTGCGTCGCCATCATGGATGGCAGATCCGCGAAAGTGGTCGAAAACGCGGAGGGCGCGCGCACAACGCCGTCCATCGTCGGCTTCACGGATGATGAGCGTTTGGTCGGACAGGCAGCGAAACGCCAGGCCGTGACCAACCCCGAAAACACGCTTTTCGCCATCAAGCGCCTGATCGGGCGCCGGACCGACGATCCGATGGTGGCCAAAGACAAAGAGATGGTTCCCTATTCCATTGTCGACGGCAACAATGGCGACGCTTGGGTTGCCGTGCGCGGTGAGAAATACAGCCCCTCCCAGATTTCGGCGTTTATCCTTCAGAAAATGAAAGAGACGGCGGAAAGCTATATCGGCCAGGATGTTACGCAGGCTGTCATCACCGTCCCCGCCTATTTCAACGACGCCCAGCGTCAGGCCACCAAGGACGCCGGCAAGATCGCCGGGCTTGAGGTGCTGCGCATCATCAACGAGCCGACGGCCGCCGCGCTCGCCTATGGGTTGGAAAAGGAGGGCGACAAAACCATCGCCGTCTACGACCTTGGCGGCGGCACGTTCGACATTTCGATCCTTGAGATCTCGGACGGTCTTTTCGAAGTGAAATCCACCAATGGCGACACGTTCCTTGGCGGCGAAGACTTCGACATGCGGATCGTCGAATACCTCGCGGGTGAGTTCAAGAAAGAGCACGGCGTCGATCTGTCCAAGGACAAGATGGCGCTGCAGCGGCTGAAGGAAGCGGCGGAAAAGGCGAAGATTGAGCTTTCAAGCTCCAGCCAGACCGAGATCAACCAGCCCTTTATCTCGATGGATCCCGAGACCCGCCAGCCCTTGCACCTGGTGCTGAAACTGACGCGGGCCAAGCTGGAAAGCCTGGTATCCGACCTGATCGCACGCTCGCTCAAACCCTGTAAGGAGGCGATCAAGGACGCCGGTGTCTCAACCTCGGAAATCGACGAGGTCGTGCTGGTCGGCGGCATGACGCGGATGCCGAAGGTCATGGAAGAAGTGACCAAATTCTTCGGCAAAGAGCCGCACAAAGGCGTCAACCCCGATGAGGTCGTGGCGATGG
>CALCPC010000120.1 GCA_937900975.1 uncultured Paracoccaceae bacterium | reverse complement strand
CAAGCCACGGCATCACCCGGTCGTAGTCAGGCTCGAACAGCGCGTTCTCGGCCTCCCAGGGGCAATGATCCTCCCACACGGTGTTGGGATTGGCCTTCTCGTAGATGCCGATCAGACCCTTCTTCTGCTCCATCCGGATATAGCCCGACACTTTGTGATCATCGCGGATCACGGGCAATTCGGTGTCGAGGTCCCGAAACTCTGGCACCTCGTCAGTGACAAAATAGTGGTGCGGCATGGACGTCATGGGAAGCTGCAGACCGGACCAAAGGCCCATCTGCCGGGCATAGGTGCCGCCGGCGTTGACCACATGCTCGGCCGTGATGCGCCCTTGCTCGGTCTCCACGACCCAGGCGCCGGATCCGGTTTGCGTGATGTTGGTCGCGCGGCAACGGCGGATGATCCGTGCGCCCAGCGCGCGGGCGCCGGCGGCCATCGCCATGGTGACATTGGTCGGGTCGACATGGCCGTCGCCCGGCGTGTGCAGCGCGCCCTTGACGCCATCCAGATTGTAGAACGGATGCAGTTCGGCCACCCGTGCGGGGGTCACAAGCTCAATGTCAAACCCAAGCCCCCGCCCGACCGAGAGGGTGTGGCGCAGCCAATCCATCTCATCCTCGGTATAGGCCAGGCGGAAAGAGCCGCAGCCATGCCAGGTGACGGCTTGCCCGGTCTCAGCCTCCAGCGCGCCGGAATAAAGCCCGATGTTGTAGTCGACGCATTTGCCAAGCCCGTAGCTGGACGTCGATTGCGTGATTTGCCCCGCCGCATGCCAGGTGCTGCCGCTGGTCAGCTCCGCTTTTTCCAGCAGCACGACCTCCGGTCCCCAGCCCTCATGCGCCAAATGATAGGCCAGCCCGCCCCCCATGCTCCCACCGCCGACGATGACCACGCGCGCATGCGCCGGGAACGGCTTTTTCGACATGGTCGTTTCCTTCCCTTAGGTCCAGCAAAACTGATAGACAGGCGTAGTGGACGTGTGTACCACTGTCAATCATGAATGGCACAAATGTATCATCTCACGTCCTCGACCGCCTCAGCGAAGAATGGGACGCCCTGACGCCCGAGGCCCAGAAAGCCGCGCGCTATGTCCTGGAAAACCCGGCCGATGTCGGCGTCTCGACGGTGCGGGAGATCGCAGAAGCCGCCAACGTCAAGCCCAACACCTTTGTGCGCATGGCGCGGCAAGTCGGGTTTGAGGGGTACGAGGATTTCCGCGCCCCGTTTCGAGAGGCGATCCGCAGCGGCGCGGTCAGCTTCCCCGACCGGGCGCGCTGGTTGCAGGACATTCGGAAATCGGGCGATCTCGGCGGGCTTTACGCCGATATGGCCGAAGGCGCGCTCCGCAATCTTGAGGACACGCTGGCCGCAATCGACGCCGACGCCTTGAAAACCGCGGCCGAGGCGATTTGGGCCGGGCGAAACGTGTTCACCCTTGGCGTTGGTGTGAACAACGCGAATGCGCGCAACTTCACCTATCTGGCCTCGACCGGCATGACGGATTTCCACGCGATCCCGCGCCCCGGCTCCACCGCTGTCGACGATCTGGCCTGGGCCGATGGGCGCGACGTTCTGATCGCGATGACGCTGCGCCCCTACCGGACCGAGGTGATAGAGGCGGTGCGCATCGCCCAGGACCAGGGGCTGGTGATCGTCGGGATCTCGGACAGTCCGGCAAGCCCGGTGATCCGCGCCGCAACGCATGGTTTCGTGGTCGCCGCCGACACGCCGCAATTCTTCCCCTCCTCGGTCGCCACGATCGCGATTTTGGAGATGCTGCTCAGCATGGTCGTCGCCGTCTCCAGCGATGAAATCGTAGAGCGGGTCGAGACGTTTCACCGCCGCCGGCACCAGCTTGGCATCTATGGGGAGGAGCCGACGTGAATGAGATGTCCCATCCGGTGCGCGCGCTTGAAGCGCACTATTACACCGACCCAAAGATCTTTGCGGTGGAGCGTGCCGGCGTGCTGGCCAAAACCTGGCAATTTGCCTGCCATGAAAGCGCGTTGGAGGCGCCGGGGGATTACGTCGCGTTTGAGCTTGGCGAAGAAAGCCTGTTTGCCATCCGCGGGCGCGATGGCATCATCCGCAGCTTTTACAATGTCTGCCAGCACCGCGCGCATCAGCTAGTGTCGGGCGCTGGCACCACCCGCGTGGTGGTCTGCCCCTATCACGCTTGGACCTATGAACTGACCGGGGCGCTTCGGGCGGCGCCGAACTCAAACGCTGTGCCGGGGTTCGACCGGTCCAAGATTTGCCTGACCGAAGTGCGCACGGAGGTCTTTCTTGGCTTCGTCTTCGTCAATCTCGACCCCGAGGCCGCACCGATGGAGCGGTGGTTCCCCGGCGCCCGGTCCGAGTTAGAGGCGTTCGTGCCCCATTGGGCGGAGCTTAAGCCGCTTGAATGGGTGGAGGTCGCCGAACGCTGCAATTGGAAAGTGTCGGTCGAAAACTATTCAGAGTGTTATCATTGCCGGTTGAACCACGCGACCTTTGCCACGGGCGTAATCCGGCCAGAAACATATGACATTCAACCCCAAGGCTATTGCCTGCGTCACAGGACAGAGTGCAACGACCTTTCACAGATGACCTATGACATCGAAAGCGGGTTCGCCAACAACGACAAATATTCAAGCTGGTTTCTTTGGCCCATGTTTTCGTTTCAGGTGTATCCCGGCAACTTGTTGAACACCTATCACTGGCGCGCGATAGACGCGGACAACGTGGTGGTGTGGCGCGGGTGGTATTCGGTCGGCGGGTTCGACGACGAGACGGTGCGGCGGATGGCGCAACAGGACCGGGCGACAACCGTGGAGGAAGACATCCACTTGGTCGAATCCGTGCAACGCGGTCTGCGCTCTCGCGGGTATGTGCCCGGCCCCTTGGTCGTCGACCCGGCCTCAGGCGTAAATTCAGAGCATTCCATCCTGCATCTGCACCGCTGGATGCGGGAGGCGCTGGCCGAGTGAAGCAGAGCCGCGCCGACACAGCCCGCATTGGAAAACGACGACACTTCGCGAGACGCCCGCCCCCCTTATCGCTGCCTTCGTCTTCACGGCGATAGAGGGGTCTTAAGCTTTTCGCGAATTTCTTGAAGCGACGCTGGAAAGGACGGGACATGGCGGCATTCGATGACGATCTTTTCGAAAAGGGGCTGGCCGCGCGAAAAGCGACCCTAGGGGCGGCCTATGTGGAGAACAATCTCGCCAACGCCGACGCGTTTTCCCGGCCGTTCCAGGAGGCGATGACCGCGTGGTGTTGGGGGTTCGGCTGGGGCGATCCGGTGATCGATGCGAAGACACGCTCGATGATGAACCTCGCCATGATCGGCGCGCTTGGCAAGATGCAGGAATGGGAAACCCATTGCCGGGGGGCGATCAACAACGGCGTCAGCCAGGACGAACTCCGCGCCATCATACACGTCATCGGTATCTATTGCGGCGTACCCCAGGCGCTGGACTGTTTCCGCGTGGCGCGGAAGGTCCTGGAGGACGGCTAGAACAGTTTCGGTCGCAGCGCTATTGCTGGCGACGGCTTCAAGATGGTCAAAAATGCGGCCGGCGCGTTGCCAAAACGCCAACGCCGCGGGGCGCCTTTGGCGCAGACATGTGTCCGACCGAAGCGGGCGCAGGAAAAACACGGCGCCCGACTTCCGCGCCTGCCCGAACGGACGGCGGCCTTCTTTGGCCTCGGATGACCGGGAACAGCCCTAAATCCGCACAACCTTCAGCCGGGTTTTGAGGTCGGTGCGACAGAAAGCGTGCAAAAAGCATGTCTGCTCTGAGATATCGAGCATTTCTTGCGCGGTGGCGTCACTCTCCCCCGTTTCCAAATAGACATGGGTTTCAATCGGGTCCGCTTCACCCGCTTTGCCGGTTTTACCCGAGGCGCCGCCAAGGCTGAAATGGGTGTCCTGGACAATGCGGTAATCGCTGAGGTCAAGCTTCAACATCGACACGAACCGGCCGAATTGCGTCATAAAGCAAAACCCGATACCCGCCGAGATCAGCGTGTTGGCGTCGGGCGCACGGCCGTCCTCGCCGCTCAAAAAACGGAACGACGTCCCATAGGGCGAGTATTGCATTTGCTGGATGTCCTTCAGACCATCCTCGCGCAGCTCTGCCACCGCACCGATGTTGAGCCGCCTGTCCTGTTCGTCCGACAGCGACGCCCCGCCAGAGGTCGTGCCCTTCACGACCTCTTTTTTCGGCGTGGGACCCACCGGCGCCATCAGCGTAACCGTGCTGGGCGCGGCGGTTGCCTCTGCGAAACGGTTGCCGGGATCGGGGAAAAGCGGCGCGTCAAGCTCAGCAACCTTTGCCGTTGCGATCGGTTGGCCGTTTTTGCCAAGCTTGAACAGGCTTTCAAGCTTTCCCCGCATCAACCCGTTCAAGGGTGAGGCAAAGGTGGCATCGATCAGGAATTGTTGCAGCGGGGCACTTTCGAGATCGCACGCGATCTGCACCTCAAGCTCAATGTTTTCAGCGCCGCCCACCATCGTGCGCCGCGGCAT
>CALCPC010000119.1 GCA_937900975.1 uncultured Paracoccaceae bacterium | reverse complement strand
GCCCGTCGCGGTAGAGCATCGAGGCCAGGAGATAGCGCAAGAGCGTCCCCGACGCGGGAAGTTTGCCAAGCGTGCCGCGCAGCGCCGCGACGCCGCCCCGCATCGCGGGCAGCAAGCCGGCCCGGCGCGGCGCATCCGGTGCAAAGAGGAAAAGCGGCAGCGCGAAGACAGCAAACCAAAGCGCGGTCAGCGGCCCGGTTGCGCGCGCGGGCCCGCCCGTCGCCGGGTCAAGCCCGAAAAGCGGCTGGAGACCGATCAGCGTCGTGCTGCCCCCCGGTGCCGGGAACAGGACCAAAAGGCCAAGGATCAGGACCAGAACCCCGCCGGCATAGCCCATCGCCCAGCCAGAGCCGGAAATGCGCCCCAGCACCCGGCGCGGTCCAAGATCGGGCAGCATCGCGTTCACGAAGATCAGCATAAACTCGGAGGCGACGAAGGCCGCGACAAAGGCCGCAAGCGGCCAGAAAAGCGGCGCGCCCGGCGCTGCCGTCCAGAGCGCCGCCGTCCCGATCAAAAAAAGCAGCGCAAAGCCCGCGATCCAGGGTTTGCGCGGCCCCGCGGCATCGGCCACGGCGCCAAGAAGCGGCGCGGTCAGCGCGACAGAAAGCCCGGCCAGCGCCGTGACGGTGCCCCAAAGCGCCTGACCGCGCACGGGGTCGCCCACAACCTCGGCCGCGAAATAGGGCGCGAAAATGAAGGTGATGATCAGCGTGTAGAACGGTTGATTGGCCCAGTCAAAAAGCATCCAGGCAAAAACACCCCGCCGCCCGCCCGTCATGGCGAACGCCGTGCGACCGCACGCTCCCGCGCGAAGGTGAAAAGCCCGGTGCCGACAACGATGGCGCTGCCCAAAAGGGTCAGCGCGTCGGGACGCTCACCAAAAAAGGCAAGGCCAAGGATCAGCGCCCAGATCATAATGGAATAGCGAAACGGCGCGATAAAGCCGAACGCGCCGATGCGCACGGCGCGGATCCCGGCGACAAAACCGACAATCAGCGCTGCCGCCGCCGCCGTCAGGCCAAGCGCGGTGCGCAGATCGGGCAGGGGGGGCGGACCCTCGGCAAGGCTGCCGGCAAGGCCAAGCATCGTGATCGCGGCCATCGCGACCAGCGCAATGAAAACCGTGGGGGCGCCGCCGCTCATCGCGCGGGTCGCAAGATCGCGAAGCGTGATGCCAAAAACGGCGGCGAGCGCGAGCACCATGTGCACAGAGATGCCCTCGGCGCTGGGCTGCACGATCAAAAGCACGCCGAAAAAGCCAAGCGCCGCGGCCAGATAACGCCGCCAACCGCCCCGCTCGCCCAAAAACAGCGCGGCGGCCAGTGTGACGACCAAGGGCGTCGATTGCACGATCGCGGTGGCGGTGGCCAGCGGCAGGTTGAGCAGCGCGGAGAGAAAGGCGATGGTCGTCAGCGCCTCCGCCCCCGCGCGCAAGACGAGAAGGCCCCGGTCCCGCCTGGCCGGCCGCCAGCGGAAGGCGCCTTGGCGGTGTGCCAACGCGGCCAGAACGCAAAGCGCGATCACCCCCCGCCAGAAAACCGATGGGAAAAGACCGAAATCCGCCGCGAAGCCCTTCATCAGCGCGTCATTGGTGGCGAACCCCGCCATGCTGGCCATCATAAAAGCGGCCCCCGTCAAATTGGCGTTGAGGGCGGATGAGGCGGGCGGGGCTGGGATCTCGGCCATTGCGACCGCCTTACCATGCCAGGGGCGCGTTGACAGCGCCTTCCGTGTGGCCCGGGGTATGCGCGCCGCTTTGTCTTCGCGACGCGTCTTGTCCCGCACAATGTTTGGGCCGCGATGCACCTCTCTCTCTCCCGGCGCTCATCCGGGGGGCCAGGGGCGCCGATCCTCGGCCGCGATCCAGGCCTGCACCCAACCGGGCAGCGGCGGCGCCCAGTCGGGGGTGCCGAACGCCTCTGTCACGCGGTCGGTCGGAACGATCCCCCGTAGATCTGTCACGGCGGTGCGCGAACGCGACGAGCAGGCCGCGACCTCCCCCCGCCAAAGCGTTTGGTGAAGGTAAAGAAACCGGGCGTCCCGCCCCAAAGCCATTGTCCGCATCTCGAACCGGTCGAAAACCCGGATCCGCCGGCGGTAGCGGATCGACGTGCCCGCAACGGTCAGCGCCCAGCGCCGCCGCCGGACCAGATCGAGAAACCCAGTGCGCAGCGCAAAACCCGTCCGCCCCAGATCGAAAAGCGTCAGCGTCCGCCCGTTGTTCAGCTCAAAAAACATGTCGAGCTCCCACGGCAGGCACATGTGCCGGGACACATGCACATCGTCGATGTTAAGCCGTGGCCGCCCACGCGCGGCAAGGCTGGTGGCCAGCAGTCGTCCAACGGGATACATCGCGCCCCCCCCCCAATGTGCCTGCCAAGTGGACAGGAGCCCGCGCACCGCTGCAAGGCCGTCGTGGCGTCAGCTTTTCGACGCTGTCAGGCTTGCGGCGCCGGCACGGGCGGATTACGTCCTCGCCAGCGACTGGTAACGGAGGTCCCCATGGGCTCGCTCTTGCAGATCCTACTTTTGATCCTGGACGTTGTCTGGTTCTTCGTGATTGCCCAGGTGATCCTAAGCTGGCTGGTCCAGTTTGAGGTGCTGAACCTGCGCCAGCCCATCGTCTATCAAATCTGGAGCGGGCTCGGCCGTCTGCTTGAACCGCTGTATCAGCCGATCCGGAGGGTTCTGCCCAATATGGGCGGGCTCGACCTTGCGCCCTTGGTCGTGATCGTCGGGATTTACGCGCTGCGGATCATCCTGGTCAACAACCTCTCGCCCTATGCGTTTTAGGCGCGGCTCAGCTTAGGTGGACGGAACCTGTTTCCGGGCTTTCGATCCGGACAAGAAACCCCGTCTCTGACGCGGGTTCGAACCCGGTGATCAGATGGTCGGCGCCCAGAGCCTTGAGATCGTTGTGAAGCTCCGGCGCGCCGGCAATCTGGAACTCTGCCAGCGACAGGCCGGAATAGGGCAGCGTCGCCTGCGGCGTGGACACCCCCTGCGGCCATTGGATCAGCGACGGGAAGGCGCCGTCATGGTGGATCGACCCATCCGCCGGCACCGTCAGATGCCAGTGAAGCCTGTCGCGATAGAACCGCCGGGCAGGGCCGGGGTCGCGGGGGCTTTGACGGCGCGCGGCTTCCATATCGTCGGTCGCAACCACCCAGGTCACAAGCCGGGGCGTGCGTTCGATCCGATCCGTGATCTGATCGGTGTCGAGCGCGAACCAGCGCGGATGCGGTGGCGGAGGCGCCGCGCGATCTATCGCGATTACCTCAAGATACGCGCTGCCGATGCGCCAAAGCGCATTGATCGTCCCCATCTGCGGATGCCGCCCCTCGGCCGCCGGCGGCACGCCGAGGGCAGCCCGCATCCAACGGATGCCGTGCGCAAGATCGGCAGTACCGAACACCAGATGGTCAAGCGTTAGGGTCATCGGTCGCGGTGCGGTTGGGGCTGTTCGGCATGGCGGCGGGCTGTGGGTGATGCTGAGCGGGGTCTGTGATGGCGCGGACGCTGGCATCCGCCTTGGCATCGCGCAACCCTAAAGAGGGGAAGGCCGTGCAATGAATGGACAATGACGACCCGCACAGGATCCATGTGGCCAGCTTTCCGGCAGATCCTCACCCTTTTGGGTGCGAAAGACGACAGGCGAAAGATGGCGGGCGGCCCAGGTCTGGACCGGGGCATGCCCATCGCGCCCGCATACAGGCGTTCCAACAGCCCATTCTCGCAGACGACACAGTTCTGGTGTTCTATGGCCTCCGATAGGCCCGCCGCAAGCGAAGCCGCGCTGGCCCTGGGCCGGACGGCGTCGCTGCCCGGCGGCGGCGGCAGCGGCGGCGTACAGGCCGCGAAATGTAAGGAGGGACGGGCCGATGGGGGATGGGGATCGGGGTGTGGCCGGGGCCGGGACGCCGCCGACATTGGGCCGTGCCTGGCCGGTTTACCTCAAGATCGGGCTTCTGTCTTTTGGCGGGCCCGCGGGGCAGATCGCGCTGATGCAGGACGAGCTGGTGGACCGCAAGCGCTGGATCGAGGGGGCCGCATTCCAGCGTGGCCTCAACGTCGCGATGCTGTTGCCGGGGCCGGAGGCGCAACAGCTTGCCACCTGGCTTGGCTGGCGGCTTCACGGTGTGCGGGGCGGGTTGGCGGCGGGGCTTGCCTTCATCCTGCCGGGGGCCGCGCTGATGATCCTTCTGGCCTGGATCGCGGCCCGCTATGGCGCGGTTGGGCCGGTTGCCGCGGTTTTTTATGGGGTACAGCCGGCGGTTCTGGTGCTGGTTGCGCGGGCGCTTTGGACGCTTGGCGGGCGGGCGATCAAGACGCGGCTTCATTTCGCGCTGGCGATTGGCGCCTTTATCGGTCTCTGGCTGCTGGGCCTGCCTTTCCCCTTGATCGTCGCGGCGGCCGCGCTGGCCGGCATTGTTTTCCGGGCCGCCGATCCCGGGTCCGGGCCAGAGGCCGCGCCGGTCCTTTGGGCGCCGGTTTTGCGGACCCTTGGCGTTTGGGCGGTTCTGATCGGCGGCGTTGCGCTGCTGATCCACGGTCTTTTCGGGCCGGCTCCGTTTCGCGATGTCGCAGCGCTTTTCACCAGCGCGGCCTTCGTCTCCTTTGGCGGGGCCTATGCGTTGTTGCCTTATGTGGCCGAGCGCGCGGTCGAGGATTATGGCTGGCTGAGTGCGGCCGAGATGCTGAACGGGCTTGCCATCGCCGAGGCAACGCCCGGGCCGCTGATCCTGGTGAACGTTTATGCGGGATTTTACGCAGGCTATCCCTTAGGTCTGGGCGCGCTAACCGGTGCCTTGGCGTGTTTTTACACCTTCGCGCCGAGTTTCATGCTGATCCTCGCCGCCGCGCCTTATGTCGAAGCGATGCAACGGTTGCGGTGGATCCGGCGTGCGCTGGCGGGTGTGTCGGCGGCGGTTGTGGGGGTGATCCTGAACCTGACCGTCTACCTGGGGGAGGCTGCGCTGTTTCCAACGGGGCTTGCCACGCCGGTTTGGCCGAAAATTCTGCTGCTGGTCCTATTTGCCGGCCTCGCCTGGTGGGCACGGCTTGGCATGGCGTGGTTGGTGGGGTTGGGCGCCGCCGCGGGGCTTGGCCTTTATGCGCTGGGGCTGGCCTAAAGCGTTTCGTAAAGACCCAAGGCCCCAAACGCTGCCATAAATCAAATGGTTCAACCCGGTATGGGGTTCTGGATGTCTCAGGTCGTCCCCGCGCCGCGCGGCCGTTTAGAGCATTTTCCGTTCAAAGTGGGTAAGTGATCATCAGAAAACGCG
>CALCPC010000118.1 GCA_937900975.1 uncultured Paracoccaceae bacterium | reverse complement strand
CGCGAAAAAAGTGTCCCGTCGGTTGAACGGACAGCGGCAGATCGACCCGCGCTGCCAACCCGCAAAGAATATCGTCGACGCCAACCGCACTCATCGGCCAATGGCGCATGGCCGCCGCATTTTGGCGCGCCTCCATCTGGTGCAGGCTGGCTGTCATCCGCCGATGCTCCTCCATCAAGGCGCCGGTGAAGCGTGCGCGCGTCTCGGCATCGATTTCGGCATCGGTCACGACAATGTCCAAAAGCGGGCCCATCGCGGCAGCGGGGCGGCGCATCGCCTCCAAGAGCGCGTTGAAAAGATGATCGCGCTCCCGCTGCCCCTCCAAATCCTCGGTCGCGTCGCGAAGCAGGATGACATGGCCGATCCGGTCGCCCGAGGACACCACGGGCGAAACACGACCGACCAGAATGCGCCCGCCATCTGCGGTGGCGGCCAGAAAACGCTCGGTCGCCGTTTCGCCCCGCGCCAGGCGCGCCTCAAGCCGTTTGATGGCGGCGGCCAAAGGTTCCGGGCGCAGCATGGCCGCCAGGGGCCGATCCAGGCCAAGCGGGCCAAGCAGCGCGGTCGCCGCACGGTTGAACAGCATGACCCGCCCATCGGGGGTGGCGACGACAACACCGTCGGCCAGATCGTGGACCAGCGTCTCGAAAAGCGCCTTCTCGCGATTAAGGCGCATCGTCTCGCGTCCAACGATCCGGCGCTGCGCCGCGCGTTCTTCGGCCAATGCATGGTGCAGCGCCACCGCCGCGCCACCCAGCGGGCCGAGGTGTTGGGCCGGCGCCGTGTCGATGGGCGCCGTCAGGTCCGCCGCCGCCGCCCGCGCCGCTAGATCCGACGACAGACCCAAAAGCGGTTTCGCAACGTTTTCATCGAAAAGCAGCGCGACCCAAACCGTCAGCCCCCCGATGCCGAGCGCGGCCACGATCCCCGCGATGAGATAGCCCGCCACGGCGCCGCCGGTCCGGGTCTGGCCCAGCCAAAGCCCGGCGGCGACAAAAACGACCGCACCGGCCCAGATCAACAGAAAGAACAGGGCCATGCGGCGGCGAAGGCCCCAGCGCTCAACCATCGTCCAAAAGCTCTGCAATCCGGTCGGTCAGATCGCGCGTGGCAAAGGGTTTCATCAAAAAGGCATCGGCACCCAGCGCCAGGCCCTTGCGCCGCTCAACCTCGCCGCCGCCGGCGGTCATCATCAGAACCTTGGTTTCGGCCAGCGCGGGTTCTTTGCGGATGATCTGGCAAATCTCAAAACCAGAGCGTTTGGGCAACATCACGTCCAGCACCACAAGAGCGGGCGGGTCGCCGGCCAGTGCAGCAAGCGCGGCAGTGCCGTCCGCGACGCGGGCAGAGCGGTGGCCCATCTGGCGGATCAGATATTCCAGCGCGATGGCGATGTTGTCTTCGTCTTCAACCAGCAGGATCGTCTTCGGTGGCATGGCGCCTCCTTTCAAGCTCGTCGGGACAGGCGTGGGTGAGAAGCGGGGCGTCCGGGGGCAGCGCCGTCCAGACCGCGGCGCCCGGGTCCGCCAGGGCCGCGTCGCTGACATCGGCCCGCCGGGCGCCGGGGCAGTCAAGAAGCTGGGGCACCGCCCGCGTCGGCTGCCAGCGGGCAAAGAGATAAAGCTCAACCAGCCGAATGCCGGGCGCTGCGGGGTTGTCCTGCGCGCGGTCAAGATCGACGGCGATCAGACGCGTGGTTTGGGGGTAAAGGATCGTCCAGGGTTTCCAAACGATGGTTTCAGACACCCTTTCGACCACTGCGACGCCGTCCGGCAGGGCCGCTTCCGTGCGGCCCGCCCAGGTCGTCTCGGACCAAAGCGTAAAGACCAGCATCGCCAGACCGGCAGCCACCGGCACCGCCCAGCGCGGCAAACGGCCGCCCGCCAGGCGGTTGGCAAGATAGGCCACGCCGCCCGCGCCAATCCCCGCCACGACAGTTGCAACAAGCTCATAAAACATCGCGCTAGCCCAGCCCAGCGCGGCCGTGGCCCAGCGCCGATTGCAGTGCTTTGACCACCATGAAGGCGCCGCGCAGATGGTTGCGCTCAAGCTCTGACATGTCTTGCGGGGACAGGTAGTTGTCGGGCGTCTTCCCACGGCGGATCGCGGCGGCCTGGTGGCGCAGGCGGGTTTCCGCGATCAGGTCATAGGCGTCCAAAAGCTCCGTCGCGCCGGCCTCTGAGACAACGCCCCGCTCTTTCGCGGCCCTCAGCCGGGCGCGGGTGTTGACGGCCGGAATTGCCCCCTGCAGCGCATAAATCCGGCCAAGGTCGACCACCGGCACGACGCCAGAGTGTTTGAGGTCGACCGTGTTCTTATGTTCGCCCGACCGGATCAGGGCAAAGCCGCGAAAAAGGCTCAGCGGCGGCGTGTGTTTCAGCGCGTTCGCGGCCATGTGGGCAACGAAGATGGAGTTGCCCCGCGCCCGCGCCAGTGTCTCGGCCTGCAGATCGTCGAACAGCGCTTCGGTCCCGCCGATCGGGCGCAGATCGAACATGACCGAGGCCAGCATCTGTGCCGCGCCATCGGGCTGGTCGATCCAGCCGTCGAAATAGCCGCGCCAAACGCGGCGTTTTTGCCGCCAGCGGGGGTTGGTCGCCATCATGTCGCCGGGGCAATAGACAAAGCCGCAGGTGTCAAGCCCGCTGGAGACAATGCGCGCAAGCTCAGCGAAATAGGCGTCGTCCTCGGCGCCGGCACTGTCGTCCAGGATCAGGCAATTGTCTTGGTCAGAGACCCCGGTCTGCTCGCGCCGGCCCTGGCTGCCGCAGGCAAGCCAAAGCCACGGTACGGGCGCGGGGCCAAGGGCGGCCGCGGCCAGGATCAGAAGCCGCCGCGGCACCGCGTCCGTGATGTCGGTGATCCGGCGGCAGACCGGCGACAAGCTCCGCCATCAGCGCGGGCGCGCGGGCGACGATTGCGGCCATGGCGACGGCATCGGGGGCGGCGACGATTTCAGCGATCATATGGCTGGCCGTCGCGGCCTGGCGGCGGAAAAGATCCGTCCGCCCGATCATACCGTGAATGCGCCCCTCCTCGACCACAGGAAGATGGCTGATGCTGTGATCGGCAAGCTGCACCAGCGCATCGAGACCGAGGGCCGAGGGCGCAATGGTGACGGGATCGGCGGTCATCACGTCCCGGCCCCGGGCACGGCCGTCAAGCCCCTCGGCCAGAACGCGGTTGGTCAGGTCGCGGGCTGTAACGCTGCCGGCGAGCGCACCATCCTCGCCCGCCATGACAGAGCTGCTCCGGTGGTCGCGCATTTGCTCGGCCACGACTTTG
>CALCPC010000117.1 GCA_937900975.1 uncultured Paracoccaceae bacterium | reverse complement strand
AAGATCAGCAGGATGCTGATCTTGAACGCGTTTTCTGATGATGACTGACCTGCTTTGAACGGAAAAGGCTCTAGGGCGCTCCGTTTGCGATGCGGCGGCGAATGCGGGACAGGCTTTCGGGCGTAAGGCCAAGATAGCTTGCGATCAGGTATTGCGGCACGCGGCGGGCAACCTCTGGCCGGGTTTCGACAAAGCGGCGATAGCGCTCCTCCGGTTGGAGGGTCAGCAACCGGCCCGCGCGGCGTTGGGAGCCGACCAGCGCCTCCTCCAACATCAGGCGTCCGAACCGCTCAATCGCGTGATCCGCGTCATAGCCGGCGTTCAGCGTTGCCCGCGGCAACGCGACGATGGAGCTTTTTTCCAAAGCCTCAAAATTCTGCTCGGCAGGGCGCCGGGCCAGAAAGCTTTCCGCGTCGGTAACCACAATGCCGGCATCGAAAAACTGTCCGGTCCGTTCCTGGCCGTTCGCGCCGGGGTCGTTGAAATAATAGCGGAGCAATCCCCGGTGGACAAAGAACACCTCCTCGGCGATCACGCCGGCGCGCAAGATGTGCTGGCCTTTCTCCAAAACCCGGTGGCGCGCCCCGCTGTGTAGCGCCGCGAGAGCGGTCTGGTCCGGCACCAGCGGCGCGACAGCGGTTTTCAGGCGGTGCGACAAGGCCGCCAGCGCGGCCTGCCGGGTCATCTCTTCGCCTGGTCGATCTCTTGTTGCCACCATGCCCCGGTCTCTGCCAGCGCCGTGTCCCATCCGGCGATACCGCCGCCGATCTCGCGATCAAAACGGGAATGATCGATGATGAAGGGCGCATCGAACATGTATCGCATCTCGACCAATTCGCCAGCGGCGGGTTGGAAAAGACCGATTGCGCGCAAAAGCCAGGATGGGGTTTGTCGGATCCTGGCCGGCGGGGCGCCCGCCGCCCGGGCTTTCGCCACGATGTCCAGCAGACTGATCGGGGGCAGCGCTGGCAGGTGCCAAGACCGGCCATGGGCCGCGGGCGTCTGGGCAAGCGCGATATAGGCCGTGGCGAGGTCGGGAAGATACGCAAAACTGTGCAACACATCGGGATCGCCCACCCAATCGAGCGTTTTGCCTGTTAAAAGCGGGGTCCAGAACCGCTCTCCCAACGCTGCCATGTGCACGGCGGGGCCGAAAAAGTCGGTGGCCCGTCCCGCGACGGTGCGCGCCCGACCGGCGGCGTGCGCGGCCAGAAGCGCCTTTGAAAGCTGCGCGCGGACGGCGCCTTTGCGGGTGGTGGCGGCCAGCGCCGCGTCTTCCGAAAGGGTGCCGGCCACGCCATAGCCGTAAAGGTTTTCGACCGCGACAAGCACGGCGCCCGTCGCCGCGGCGGCCGCTATGGCGGCGTCCTGCAGCGGCGCAAACGCCTCGGCCCAAGCGTGATAGGGCGGTGCTGCGCATTGGAAGATGGTGTCGCCCCCCTGGCAGGCGGCGATGGTTTGGTCGGCGCGGGCAAGATCGGCCTTGGCGCTTGCGATGCCCGGGCCCATCGGGCGGCCATCGCGGGTGACAACCGTGACGCGCTGCCCTTGGGCCACCAGCGCGGCGGCGATGGCGCGGCCCATCGGGCCGGCACCCAGAACGATGGCGTGGGCTTGACCGCTCATCCCGCTTCCCCCGCTGCGTGGCGCCAAAGCGCAATCGCCAGTGCCAGCGTCCACACCTGCCAAAGGATGCCCGACACTGTCAGCATGATCGGTGAGGAGATGCCCACCACGGACAAAAGCGTCGACAACAACAGCGCCGCCGCGCCAAACCCCGCATAGCCAAGGCGCCGCCAGCCCCGCCGCAAAACCGCCTGCGCGATCAGGATCGTCCAGACCCCGGCGAAAAGACCGCCGCCCAAAAGCTCTCCCACCCCGCCGGCATAGGCGTTGAACGCTTGGTAGACGACGGCGATGGCCGCTTGTGTCGCCTGGGTGGCGGTGGGATCGGTATAGGCCGCGGCAAGGCCTGGCATCAGAAACAGCCAGCGGGCGATGCCAAACGCCTTGGCAAAGCCGGCCAAAATGCCCAGCCCGACGACCGCCCGGCCCATCGCCCCGTCGAGGCCAAGCGCATCGCGCAACAGGATGGCAAGCGGGATCAGCGTAAGCGCGTGGATCAGGTAGCTGAGATAGCCCACAAAGACCGCGCCCGATTGGTCGAGGATCAGGGGCAGGATGACGGCCGGCGGCTCATCAAGCGATGCTGGCCAGTTGATCGTCGGGGCGAGGATAAAGAACGCGCCCCACATCGTGACGAATTGCAGGAGGAGGAGAAGGGCAGCGCCCGAGACAGCGTTTCGGGTGCCACCACGCGCGGTGGATACAGCATGGGTCATTGGGTTGATCCTTTCGAGATCGATGGGGGGAGCGGGGGGGGGGGGGCAGGCGGCGGATTGGGCAAGGGCGGCGGCAAACCGACGGCGGCGCGGGCCAAGGCCATTAGCGTGAGCCCGGCCCAGCCGGCGGCCAAGGGAAGCGTCAGCGCCGCGACCGTCGCGGCGGGCAGAACAGCCAACAGGGCCAGTGCGGCAAGCGGCACGGCCTGCATCGCGTGAACGCCGAGAAAGTGCGAAATGCGGTAATCGCCGCCGGCAAGCGACCATCCGGTCAGCGGCATAAACCGGCCGGCGCTGGGATCGACACCGACAAACGGCCCGCCATTGGCGCCAATCGCACCGCCGGTTTGCGCCCCAAGCCAGCCGGCCAGGATAAAGCCCAGTGCCAGCGCAAGCGGCAGCGGGTT
Source organism: uncultured Paracoccaceae bacterium (assembly GCA_937900975.1). Lineage (GTDB taxonomy): Bacteria > Pseudomonadota > Alphaproteobacteria > Rhodobacterales > Rhodobacteraceae > Algicella. Next base: position 1,227 of record CALCPC010000117.1, on the reverse strand, counting down.
TGCCGCGATGCCCGCGACACCGCCGCGCAGCGTGGCCACAGCCAGCGCAACGCCCAAAAGCAGGGGCACCGCGACCAAAACGCCAGCGCCCGCGGCCATGATCGTTCCGCCGACGGCATCGAAGACGGTCGCATCGTTGAAATGCGACCGCACCCCGCGACCGGCCTGCAGCGATAAAAACAAGCTTTCATAAATGATCACGGCACCAAAGGCGAAAAGCCCGGTTTTGACGATGCCGTGATTGGCCCATGCCTCGGGCAAAAAGCGCGCGGCAATCAGCACGGTCGCACCGTGGATGGCCAGCGACAGATGGAACTTGAGCGGTTTCAGCCACAGCGCCTCATCATCCAGCACACGGCGGTCGATGCTGAGAAGCAGAAGCGTGATGGGGATGGCCAGAAGGCAAAGCACGATGGCGCCGCGCAAAAGAGGCACGTCCGTCGGGGCGGTAAGGGTCAGCATGGTGAGTCTCCAAACAATGGGGTCGGGCCCGTCAGAAGGCCCCGTGGGTTTGGAGATACCGGCGGCTGCAGGGCCGCTCATTGACTTCGGATAAGAAAGCGCCGGGCAGCGCTGGTTTCGGCGCGTGCGCGCGGCCCGGCGGCGGCGTCAGTGGCTGTGCGGCAAGACGTGCATGTGCGAAAGCCCCGACCAGATGATCAGCAGGCCGATCGCACCGATCAGCACCGCCGAGATCCACGGCGCGGCCTCTAAGAGCGCGTTAAACCGTGTGGTGCGGGCCGAGACGGCTTTCAAGCCAACCGCGGCGACGACACCGATGGCAACCAAGGTCAGGGCAAGACCGATGGAAAAGGCGCTGACCAGCGTCACGCCAAGGGTCAGCTTGCCAAGGTGCAAGCACAGGATAAACACAGTGATCGCCGCGGGGCACGGGATGAGACCGCCTGACAAGCCGAAAAGGATCGTCTGCCAGGTCCCGGTCCGCCCGTCCGACAGCCGGGCGCGGATGTCGGCCGCATGGGCCCTGGCATGGGCATCAAGATGCGCGTCGTCAAGATCGACGGCGGCCGATCCGGGTGCATCCCGGGCCTGGTCGCCGTGCGGATGATGGTGCCCGTGGCTGTGATCGTGGGTGTGATCGTGGCTGTAATGATGGTTATGGTCGTGGTCGTGGTCGTGGTCGTGGTCGTGGTCGTGGTCGTGATTGTGGTCGAGATTGTGATTGTGGTGATGGTGGTCGTCAAGGTGATGCGAGCCTTTGGATCG
>CALCPC010000116.1 GCA_937900975.1 uncultured Paracoccaceae bacterium | reverse complement strand
CGCAACCGGCGCACCGCCCGCCAAAAACTGCCCAAGATCCGCCTCAACCGACAAAACGATCCCGTTGAAGGGTGCCCTGATCTGCGCTTGATCCAGGACATAGCGACGCTCTTCCAAGACGGTCGCGGCGTTCAGCCGGCGCGCCTCGGCCGAGGTAAGCTCTGCCCGCGCTTCGGCCAGGGCGGCCTCGGCATCGTCGAACCGGCCCTGGCTGAAGGCCGCGGTTTGGCGCAGGCCCTCGATCCGATCGAACGCCTGCTGCGCGGCATCAAGCCGGGCGGTCGCGATGGTGATGCCGGCCTCAGCCTCTGCAAGCCCCGCCTCACCCTGGCGATACTCAATGCTCGAAAGCTCCGTGTTCAAACGCGCCAAAAGATCGCCGGCGCCGACCCGGTCGCCGACAAGCACCTCAACCTCATCGACAACACCGCCGACCCGCGTCGCCACCGCGCTGTCATTCGACGCCACGACCGTGCCGAAAACCGGCACTGTTTCAGACAAGCGTTGAACGCTCAGAATTTCTGTTGAGACACCAGCGGGCCGACCTTGTGCGTCCACCCCCGATCCAACGGCCATCAGTGCGAAAAGAAGCGCGCCCCGTCCGATCCAAATCCAGTTCGCCACGCGCCCGCCCCCAATGGTCTCTGACCTTCAGGTAGCGCAATAATTTAAGGATCAAAGCGAAACAATATGTTCCGATATGCAGCGTGATCACTGCCGCGCGAGCCGCCTAAATACGCAGCAAAGGCGGCGATCAGCCGGACCGGCGGACCCCCCGGCGCGACACACCGGCAGCCGCCACAACAGCCCCAAGAAGCATCAGACCGCTTGACCCAAGCGGCACAGCCACGGCCGACACATCTGTGACTGACCCCTCAACCCGAAATCCCCACTCATAGTTGACGCTATAGGCAGAGAACGCGCCCAGCGTCATGACGTCATTGGCTTCCACGCGCACTTCGATCTCTGTCCAGTCCAGGTTCAAAGGTGCGCGAACGGTGTTGAGCATAAAGCCCGTTTCAAACCCCCAAGTGCCGCCGAGGGTTTGACCCGTGTCGACATTCGTAATGCTCGCGTCGTAGCTGAAATCGGAGGTTGGGCCAAACAGCCCACCCGGCGCGAACTGGATACCGGTCAGGCGCTGACCCTCTTCCAGCGTCAGTTGAAAGACGTCGAGTGAGTTTTCGGTGTCGCCACCGGGATCGACATTGCACTCACCATCGGCGATGCACATCCCATCCAGACCGCCTTGGAAAAAGTTAAGGCCGGTGTCCAGCGCATAGGTTGGGCTGCCGGCGGGCGAGAAATCGAAAACGTTCACGACGCCGTCTTCAAAGACACTAACAGCCGCAGCAGGCAGCGGCAGGGCGAGCAAAGCGGCAATGCAAAGGGCCTTCATCGACGACTCCTCGA
>CALCPC010000115.1 GCA_937900975.1 uncultured Paracoccaceae bacterium | reverse complement strand
AGGCCCTTCTCGCCCGTGTCTGGCGCTTCCGCGATCCCCGCGCCGTGGCCTGGGCTTTCCTCGCCCCGGCCCTTCTGCTGGTCGGCGTCCTGGTAATCGGGCTTGGCTATATGCTCGAATACTCGCTGCACGAATTGGACATCGCAACCTACCGGCTGCGGCCCGAATACAGCGTTGGCAACTACCAAACCTTTATCGATCGCCCTGTCTATCTGCGCATCCTGTGGCGCACTTTTCTGGCCTCTGTCATCGTCACGGCGATCACGCTGGCGCTGGCCCTGCCTTATGCCTATGTTTTGGTGCGCACCGGCTCGGCCTGGGTGCGCAAGGCGCTTTTGATCGCGCTTTTCCTGCCCTTCTTTCTCGTGCAGGTTGTGCGTGCCTAAGGCTGGCGGATCGGCTTGGGCCATGAAGTCGTGGTCAACACGGGCCTCGCGGCGTTTGGGCTTGGGCCCTTCAACCTCCTCTTTACCTATTCATCCGTCATCTTCGGTCTGGTCCAATACATGCTGCCTTTCGCGATCCTTTTGATCATCCCCGCGCTGCAGGCGATCCCCGAGGATCTGGAACTGGCCGCCGAGGGGCTTGGCGCCTCCTGGATCGCGACATTCCGCGACATCGTGCTGCCCTTGGCGCGTCCCGGCCTGATCGGCGCGGGCGTCGTCGTCTTCACGCTGACGCTGACCGATTTCGCGATGCCCGAGATCCTGGGCGGCGGAACCTCCGACTTCTTCGCCTCCGCCATCTATGACAGCTTCTTTCAAATCTCTAACGCAGGGCTCGGCGCCGCGCTTTCGATGGTTCTGGTCACACTCGGCAGTCTGATCGTGGCCGGCGTCTTCGCGCTGGCCGGGACTGGCACGCTTGGCACCCGATCATGAGCGGCGGCATGAGCGGGGGGCGGAGCAAACGCGCGGTTCTTTGGACCTTGGTCTGGCTGGTGATCGTGCTTCTCAGCCTGCCGACGCTGATCGTCATCGGCGCGTCCTTCACCGCCGGCGAGATCATCGCCGTCCCCCCCGACGGCCTTAGCCTGCGCTGGTATCGCGCGCGTTGGCAGCTCGACGATTTTCAGGACGCGCGTTTGCGCACGCTTTGGGTCTCGGTGCTGTGCACGGCGATCAGCCTGCCGGTGGGCACGCTGGCGGCGCTGGGGCTTGTCCGCTATCGCCTGCGCTATGGCGGCGTGATCCAGGTCTATTTGCTGCTGCCCTTTACCATCCCGCTTGTCGTGTCGGGCATTTCGATGATGCTGCTTTTTGGGGAGCTTCGGATCCTCGGCACGCTTTGGCCCGTCGGCCTTGCGCTTTGCATCATCAACCTGCCTTTCATGATCTGGTCGGTCTCGGCCAGCGTCAACGCGCTCGACCCCGAGATCGAGAACGCGGCGATGATCTGCGGCGCGCCGCCGCTTCAGACGTTTTTGACCGTCACACTGCCCGCCGTGATGCCGGGCATTATCACCGGCGGGCTTTTGATGTTCATCTTGGCGTTCAACGAGTTTTTGGTCAGCCTCTTTCTGACCGACAGCCGGACGGTCACACTGCCCGTCCAGATCTACAACTCCATCCGCTCCGTCATCACCCCAGATCTCGCTGCCGTCTCGGTCCTCTATATCCTGATCGCACTCTTGGCCGTTTGGCTTTTGGACCGGCTTGTCGGGCTCGAGATCTTTCTAAAATCGAAGTGAGGCCCATGCCTGAGATCACGTTTCACCACCTTGCCGCGTTGAACGCCGAAGAACGCACCGCCCTTCTGCGCCGAACCGAAGGCGATCTTGCGCCTTATCTCGAAGCCGCGCGGCCCATTGTGGAGGCTGTCGCGGCGGAAGGCGATGCTGCGCTGGCGCGGTTCGCAGAGGCGTTTGACAAAGCTGCCGTCAGCGCCGATGCGCTCCGCGCGACCGAGGCCGATTTCGACGCCGCCTTCGCCGAGATGGATCCCGAGATGATCGAGATCCTGGAGTTTTGTTCCGACAATGTCCGCCGCTTTCACGCGGCTCAGATGCCCGGCGAGATGTGGTGGAAGGAGATGCACCCCGGCGTTTTTGCTGGCGAAAAGCACCTGCCGATCGACAGTGTCGCGGCCTATGTCCCGCGCGGCAAAGGCGCTTTTCCGTCGGTGGTGATGATGACGACAATCCCCGCGGTCGTTGTCGGCGTGCCGCGTCCGATCATCCTGACACCGCCCGGCCCCGATGGCCGCATCGACGCGGCCACCCTGGTCGCCGCGCGCATCGCGGGGGTGGAGGAGGTCTATAAGGCGGGCGGCGCCCAAGGCGTTGCCGCCGCCGCCTACGGGACCGAAACGGTGCCCAAATGCGCCAAGATCGTGGGCCCGGGCAGCCCTTGGGTGGTGGCGGCAAAGCGGCTGTGCGCCGATCTGATCGACCCCGGCATCCCTGCGGGCCCCAGCGAATCCATCGTGCTGGCCGATGACACCGCCAATGGCCGGGTCGCGGCGCTCGACCTTCTGATCGAAAGCGAGCATGGGCCCGACAGTTCCGCCTGGCTTGTCACATCCTCCCCCCGCGTCGCCGAAGAGGCGCGCGCCGCGATCCCCGGCTATTGGGCCGAAATGGGGGAAGAGCGTCGCAGCTTTAGCACCGCGGTGCTGACCGGGTCCAAGGGCGGCATCCTGGTGGCCGCCGATATCGAGGATGCGCTGGCTTTCGTGAACGCCTATGCGCCCGAGCATCTGCAAATCCACGCCGACACACCCCATGATTACCTCGGCGCGATCCGCAACGCCGGTGAAATCTTGCTTGGCCCCCATGCCGCGATCTGCCTGGGCAACTTTACCCTTGGCCCCAACGCTGTCCTGCCGACCAATGCCGCGGCGCTGACGCGCTCTCCGCTTAGCGTCCATGACTATATGAAGACCATCGGGCTGGGGTATGTCACCGAACAAGGCTATGGGCTCTTGGCGCCGAAGGCCAAGCGCTTTGCCGAATACGAAGGGTTTGACGGCCATGCCAACGCGGTTTCAGACTTGCGTCGGCGCGCCTTCGGCAACCAGGGCTAAGGCGCGGCGGGGCCCGATGCAAAGGCCCGCGGGCCTTTGCGCGCCCGTCGCTTAAGGATCGGGTCGGCAAACGCCCTTCCCCACGCCTGAGGCTGTGCCGGGTCTATCGCCCCCGAACTCAAAGCGTGCTGAGCAGGGCTTTGTTCGCGCTTTCCAACCGTTCGGCCATCAGCCTGAGGATAAAGGCCTGAAACGCCGCGGCGGCGGCCGGCTCTGCCACGACGGCGGCGTTGAATTGGGGAAGGCCGAGGCGAAAAACCGTGGCGTAGCCGTCGATCCGCACAGAGGCGGTGCGCGCATCGCCGGTGAAAAGTGCCATCTCGCCCAAGACCGTCCCATGCTCGTAGATCTGCACGACCCGCGGCATCCCAGCGCCGCGCTCCACCACCACGCTTGCCGTGCCGGAGGCGATGACGAAAAGGCTGCGTCCCGTTTCGCCTTGGCGGAAAAGCCAGTCACCATCGGTCTGGTCAAGCCGCTCAAAGAAAGGGACCAGCGCCTCGGCGGCCGCGGGCTGCC
>CALCPC010000114.1 GCA_937900975.1 uncultured Paracoccaceae bacterium | reverse complement strand
GTTTTTTGTTTCCGTCATGGGCGTTCTCAATGGGCTGGTCGGCAATGGCATCTTTGTAGGCAACGCCATCTACCGCCATGCCGATATCAACGAGCTGCGCGACGAGACCGAGGAAGACCCCAAGGAACTCGCCGCTTCCAAATACGACCTGAACTATATCGCTCTGGATGGCGAGATTGGCTGCATGGTCAACGGCGCGGGCCTGGCCATGGCGACGATGGACATCATCAAGCTTTACGGCGCAGAGCCCGCGAACTTTCTCGACGTGGGCGGCGGGGCCACGAAAGAGAAAGTGACGGAAGCGTTTAAGATCATCACCTCCGACCCGCAGGTAAAGGGGATCTTGGTCAATATCTTCGGCGGCATCATGCGTTGCGACGTGATCGCGGAAGGCGTGGTCGCGGCGGTGAAAGAGGTCGGGCTGAAAGTGCCGCTGGTCGTGCGGCTGGAGGGGACGAATGTCGACCAGGGCAAGGAGATCATCAACACCTCTGGCCTTGACGTCATCGCCGCCGACGATCTGCGCGACGGGGCCGAGAAAATCGTGAAAGCGGTCAAAGGCTAATCCAGTGTTTGGCCGCGCATTTTCGACCTTGGCTGCAGCCCTGATTGCCGCGCCCGTGGCGGGCCAGACGGTGGCCGAGGCCGCGGCGGCCAACGTGCAGCTTGCCATCACGCTGTGCATCCAGAACAGCCACGATGGGCCTCAGATGTTGCAGGCTTTCAACGCCGCCGGCTTTGCCTACACGCCAGAGGATTTCGGCGGCGGCCATGTTTTGCATTGGTACGGCGCGCCAGAGGGGACCGCCGTGACGGCCATCGTGATCGATCCGGGCCGCGTGACATGCCGGATCGATACGCCGCATTTTGGCGTCAGCCAGGCCATACCATTTGCGCGGGCGGTGTTTCAAACACTCTACAACGGGCCGATCTGGGACGGTTCGCCCGAGGGCGCGCGCATTCTGCCGGGCACGCCCGCGGGCGCACAGGACATGTGCTCCGGGTTTCACATCATCGAGCCGCAGTTCATCTGGTTCCAGTTCGGCACAGGCGGGCAAGATCCGGTCTGCGTCGACAATGGCACCAGCCAGATATCGAGCGGGATGTAAGACGAAATGGTGCGCGTGCGGAGTTGCAGCGGGATCTTGACGGGGGCGGCGGCGCTTTTTGCGCTGCTTGCGCCGCTGTCCGCGCCCGCACAAACCCTGCAGGAGGCGGCGGCCGCGAACCTTGGCCTGGCCACCGACCTTTGCCTTCAGGTGATGATCCAGGGCGCCGATCCGAACGCGGCCTTCACGGGCGCCGGCTTTGTCTATCGGCGGGTGGAGCGGGGCGTGAACCAGTTCGGCATCGACCGCGGCGCGGCCCATTATTTCGATGCCCCGGCCGAGACCGCAAAAGGCGAGGTGGACCGGCCGACGGGCCGCGCTGGGATTTGTTTTGCATCCACGGGCGTTCTGGCAGAGCCTTCGGCGCGCGCCATTGTGAGCGCCTCGATCCTGCGCGCGTATCCCGGGGCCGAGCAACGCGGGGCGCAGGAATGGTTCATCCGCTTGGGCAGCCTTCCCCTTATCGTGACAATTGGGACCACCGGGGCGAACAATCAATACGAACGACCGGGCACCGTCAGGGTGACCATGAGCTATCCGGGATAGAAAGAAAGCAGGACCAGCATGGCCGTACTCGTCGACGAAAACACCCGCGTGATCTGCCAGGGGCTCACCGGCTCCCAGGGCACGTTTCATTCCGAGCAGGCCATTGCCTACGGCACCAAGATGTGCGGCGGCGTCACGCCCGGCAAAGGCGGGCAGACGCATATCGGTCTGCCGATCTTTGACACGGTGCATGAGGCGAAGGCGGCAACCAGCGCCAACGCCACCGCGATCTACGTGCCGCCCCCCTATGCCGCCGCCGCGATCCATGAGGCCATCGACGCGGAAATGGAGCTAATCGTCTGCATCACCGAGGGGATCCC
>CALCPC010000113.1 GCA_937900975.1 uncultured Paracoccaceae bacterium | reverse complement strand
AACCAAAGCCCCGCCGACGTGCTGGTCATCTCGGCCGCCGATACCGAGCTCGCGGCCCTTGCGGCCGCGCGCGCGGCGCTTGGCCCGGACGCGCCCAGCCTGCGGCTGGCGCAGCTTGGGTGGCTGCAGCATCCGTTCGCTGTGGATCTCTACCTCGACAAAACCGCGCTCGGCTGTCGGTTGGTGATCGTCCGCATCCTGGGCGGCGCGCCCTATTGGCGCTATGGTTTGGAACAGTTTTCGACCCGTCTGCGCGAAGCCGGCGTTCCCTTTGCCGCCCTGCCCGGCGATGACAAACCCGACCCAGAGCTTGCCGCGCTGTCCTCGGTGGGGGAGGCGGACTATGCCGCGCTTTGGGCCTATTGCACCGAGGGCGGGCCAGAGAATTCCGCCAACTTTCTGCGCCACGCCCGCGCCATGTTGGGGGAGGGTCCCCGCCCAGAGGCAGCCAAGCCGCTGTTGCGCGCGGGCTATTACTGGCCGGGCCAGGGGGCCGCGGACGCCGCCGCTGTCACCGCCGCGTGGCGGCCCGGGGCGCCGGTCGCGGCGCTGGTGTTTTACCGCGCGCTTCTTATGGGGGCGGGGCTGCGGCCCATCGATGCGATGATCCGCGGTCTCCAGGCCGAGGGGATGAACCCGCTGCCACTTTTTATCGCGTCGCTGAAAGATCCCGTTTCGGCCGCGACGCTTGAACGGATTTTTGATCTTCACCCCCCGCCCGATCCCGGGCTTTGCGGCGCGGCGCCGCGGCCCGCGACGCCGCTGGACCGGCCTATCCGCCCGGTGCTGCAGACCGTCCTTGCCTCTGCCACCCGCGCGGCCTGGGCCGACGGGGCCGCCGGCCTTCCCGCGCGCGACATCGCGATGAATGTCGCGCTGCCCGAGGTGGACGGCCGCGTCCTGACCCGTGCCATCGCGTTCAAAGACATGGCCTTCCAAGACGCTGCGACGGAATGCGCGATCCCGGCCTGGCGCGAAGAGACGGACCGGATCGCCTTTACCGCCGCGCTGGCCGGGCGCTGGGCGCGCCTTGCCGCAACGCCGCCGGACGGGCGCCGGGTGGCGCTGATCCTTGCCAACTACCCCAACCGCGACGGGCGGCTGGCCAATGGCGTGGGTCTTGACACGCCGGCGGCCACAGTGGGCGTTCTCGCGGCGCTTCGCGCGGCGGGCTACAAGATCGACGCCAGCGCGCCCGAAACCGGTGCTGCGCTGATGGCCGAAATTCAGGCCGGTCCCACCAATTGGCTGCCGGACCGGGCCGCGCGCCAGGGGGGCGCGCGCCTGTCGCTCGGCGCCTATCATGCCGCCTGGTCCACACTGGACGCCGATGTCCGCGCCGCCGTCGAGGTGCGCTGGGGCCCGCCGGAGGCCGATCCGTTTTTGGGCCCCGATGGATTTGCGCTGTCGATCCTTTCCTATGGCAATGCGGTTGTCGGCGTGCAGCCCGCGCGCGGCTATAACATCGATCCCGAAGAGACTTATCACAGCCCCGATCTGGTCCCCCCGCACAATTATTTCGCCTTCTACATCTGGCTGCGGGAGGTGTTCGGCGCCGATGCCATCGTCCACATGGGCAAGCACGGCAATCTGGAATGGCTTCCGGGCAAGGCGCTGGCGTTGTCGTCGGCCTGCCTGCCAGAGGCGGTTTTGGGTCCGATCCCGCATCTCTATCCCTTTATCGTGAACGACCCGGGCGAGGGGACGCAGGCCAAGCGGCGCGGCTCAGCGGTGATCGTCGATCATTTGACCCCGCCCTTGACCCGCGCCGAGACCTATGGGCCGCTGCGCGATCTGGAGGCCTTGGTCGACGAGTATTACCAGGCCGCGGGACTAGACCCCCGCCGCATGCCGCATCTGCGCCAAGAGATCCTGGCGCTGATGGCTGCAACGGGGCTCGACACCGATGCCGGTATCCTGCGGCATGAGGATGACGATGCCCAGCTGGCCAAGCTCGACGCCTTTCTCTGCACCCTGAAGGAGGCCCAGATCCGTGACGGGTTGCACATTTTCGGCCAGGCGCCAGAGGGTCGGCCCGCGCGCGATCTGATCGTCGCGTTGACGCGGGTTGGCCGCGGGCGGGGCGCGGGGGGCGATGCCTCGCTTTTGCGTGCGCTGGCCGCCGATCTCGATCTAAACTTCGACCCGTTGAGCATGGATTTCGCCACCCCCTGGACTGGGCCCCGCCCCGCGCTCATGACGGGCGACGATCCCTGGCGAAGCACGGGCGACACGGTTGAGCGGCTGGAGGGTTTGGCCGCCCGCCTGGTCGATGGCGCGCCGCCCCCGGGCCCTGCCAGCATGGCGGTGATGGAGATGATCGACCGCGTTGTCCGCCCGGCGGTTGCGGGCAGCGGCCGGGCAGAGATAGCGGGGCTTCTTTCCGGGCTTTCGGGCCATTTCGTGCCGCCCGGCCCCTCGGGCGCACCAACGCGGGGACGGCTTGACGTTTTGCCGACGGGGCGGAACTTTTTCTCGGTCGACAGCCGCGCGCTGCCCACCCGCGCGGCCTGGAAGCTGGGCTGGGCCTCGGCCACGGAGTTGATCGACGTGCATGTCTCGCGTGAGGGGAATTGGCCCAGCGCCTTGGCCTTGACCGCCTGGGGGACATCGAACATGCGCACCGGCGGCGACGACATCGCCCAAGCGCTGGCACTGATGGGCGTGCAGCCGGTGTGGGATGAGGGGTCGGGCCGCGTCACCGGGTTCGAGATCCTGCCGCTGGGCGTGCTTGGACGTCCCCGCGTCGATGTCACCTTGCGGATATCGGGCTTTTTCCGCGATGCGTTCCCGGCGCAGATCGACCTGTTGGCCAGCGCGGCAGAGGCGGTGATGGCGCTCGACGAGCCCGAGGATCAGAACCCCGCCGCCGCCCGTTGGCGGGCCGAGGGCGCGACGCCCGCCGCCGCCGCCCGCGTCTTCGGCGCCAAGCCCGGCGCCTATGGCGCGGGGCTGCAGGCGCTGATCGACGAGCGCTTGTGGACCGACAAAACCGATCTTGCCGCGGCGTTTCTGGACTGGGGCGGCTATGCCTATGGCGCCGGTCGCGCCGGCGCAGGCGCCCGTGCGGATCTTGCGGCACGGCTGGCTCAGGTCGAGGCGGTGGTCCAAAACCAGGACAATCGAGAACATGACCTGCTGGACAGCGACGATTATTATCAGTTTGAGGGCGGCATGGCCGCCACGGTCGAGGTTTTGCGCGGTGCCGCGCCGACGGTCTATCACAACGACCACTCGCGCCCAGAACGGCCGGTGCTCCGCACGCTCAACGACGAAATTGGCCGCGATGTCCGATCCCGCGCCGTCAACCCGAAATGGATCGC
>CALCPC010000112.1 GCA_937900975.1 uncultured Paracoccaceae bacterium | reverse complement strand
GCTGATCTTGAGACAGCGATTTCTGATCCAATGTGAACGGAAATTGCTCTAAACGCCAGGGCGCAAATCCAAGCCCATCGCCCCACGGCCACCTGACACATGAAACCTCTAACCAACGCGCCGCCGCCGGATGTCGGCACGGCCCAACCGCCACGCGTTGCTTAGCGCTGCGGCAGGTCCAGGGAATGGGTCGACAACACCTCTGCCGCGCCCTCGGTCACCAGGGCGCTGCGGCCAAGCGACATCGCGGTACCGCTGTCGCTGTCCATCAAAATCATATGCAGAAAAAACGCCATCCCAGGCTCCAGCACGGTCGGCGCGCCCTCATAGAACATATGGCGGTCCATCCAGCAGGGCGCGTAACTTGCGCCCATCGCATAACCGCACGCGTTCAGCCGGTGCCGCGCAAGGCCCGCGCCGTCCAGCACATCGCGATGCGCCGCGAAAACCGCGCCCATCGTGGTGCCGGGGGTCAGCCGCGCCTCGCACGCCAAAAGCGCATCCCGGGCAGCGCTGTGGAGCGCCACATGCGCAGGCCGCGGCGGACCGACCACCACCGTGCGCATCATCGCCGCATGATATTGGCGGCTGCCGCCCGCCCATTCCAGCGTGATCTGATCGGCCGCATCCAGCCTGCGCCGCCCCGAGGCGTAGCGGCACAACAGCGCGTGTTGGCCTGAGCCGATGATAAAGGGGTTGCCCGGATAATCGCCGCCTTCGGCAAGGATCGCGCCTTGCATGGCTGCAAGGACCGTCGCCTCCTCCGCGCCTGGGGCGATGGTGGCAAGTGCTGCGTCATAGGCCAGATCCGCCAGCCGCGCGGCCTCACGCAGACACGCGATCTCGGGCGCGGATTTCTTCAGCCGCAACCGGTCGATCATGGCAGAGGCATCGATCAGGTCCGGGCCGAGCCGGGCGCTCAGTTTGCGGTAGGTGCCGGCGGTCAGGCCCTGGGTCTCGAACTCCGCGCCAAGCCTTTTGCCAAGAAGCCCGCGGTCGCGCAAAAGCGCCGCAAGATCCGCGGTCGGGTCGGCGTCGGCGCTGTCTTTCCAAACGCGGATGTCGCGGATGGTGGAGGTCAGCTCCGCCTGGCGCAGATCGGCAGAGCGGGTCAAAAGCACCATCCCGGCATCGTCGACGATAAGGCACTGGAAAAAGCAAAAGCCGAATGTGTCGTAGCCGGTCAGCCAGTACTGGCTTTCCGGCGCGAAGAGCAACAGCGCATCAAGCCCCGCCGCGGCCCGCGCCGTATCAAGCAGGGCGCGCCGGCGGGCGAATTCTTCGGGATCGAAATGCAGCATCGCGTCAAAGCCTTATGGTCGAGATCAGCCGGCCGTAATCCGCCTCGCCCGCGTGGCAGGACCGGCGGTAAGAGAAAAAGCGCTGAGGATCGCCATAGGTGCACTGGCCCAGCCAGACGGCGCCCGTAAGACCCGCGTCGGCAAGCCGCGACAGAAGATACCCGGGCAGGTCAAACTGCAACCTGTCACCGCTCCCCTCTGCAAAAAACCGGGCAGAGGCAGCATCGGCGGCCAAAAAACGGTCGCGGAACTCCGGCCCGACTTCATAGGCGGCTTGGCTTATGGTCGGGCCGATCACCGCCGCGATCCCAGCGCGGCGGGCCCCAAGCGCCGCCATCGCCGCGACGGTCGCCTCGACCACGCCGTAAAGCGCCCCGCGCCAGCCCGCATGGGCGGCGCCGACGACACCGGCGGTCCGATCCGCGAACAGGATCGGCGCGCAATCGGCCGTCAAGATGCCCAGCGCCAGGCCGGGCTGGGCCGTGACCATGGCATCGGCCTTCGGGCGCGCCGCGAAAGGCGCCTTTAGCGTGACAACATCGGGTGAGTGATGTTGGTGCAGCGTCAGAAGCGCCGCCGCGGGCACACGCATCGCTGCGGCGACCCGCGCCCTGTTGACAGCCACCGCCCCGGACTGATCGCTGGACCCCGGTCCGCAATTCAGGCTGCTAAAAATGCCCGACGATGCGCCGCCCGCACGGGTGAAAAACCCGTGTTGAAGCGGGGCAAGGGGCTTTGCAGTCAGGCATGCAAGCGTCATGGGGCAAACCCGGGCGGTGGCGCGGCGTCCGCTGGCAGAAGGGCCAGGATGCTGATGGACGCGACAGCCATGGGCAAGAGGTAGAAAGCCCGCTGGATGATCTGCGCATTGCCATCATCGCCGTGGATACAGGCCCGAAGTCTCAGACCTCACGCGATGGCATGAATCATACGGTCGCGACAAGCCTGCTCTTTGAGAGCTGGCCCGCCCAGGCAGAAGCCGATTGCGCTGCGATGGAGCAAGCCGTTAAGGAGGGCGCGTTTGCCGTGCTCGGCCCGCTGGCAGAGGCCAACGCTATGGCCATGCACGCCACCATGATGGCCGCGCGGCCATCGCTGGTTTATCTCAAACCCCAGTCATGGCAGGTTCTTGAAACGCTTTGGCATGCGCGAAAAAACGGCCTTTGCGCCTATGCTACGATGGATGCAGGCGCAAACGTCAAACTGATTTTCCGCAATGCAATCGCGCGGGACGTGCGTGATGTTTTTCCAAATGCGCAGGTGATAAACCCTTGGCAGCCACATAAAGTTGAGGACCAGTCAACATGACAAAGCTCTCACAAAGGCGCGCCCTAATCACTGGCGGAACGGGTGGCGTTGGCGCAGCAGTGGCGCGAGGTTTGGGGCTGTCGGGATTTCATGTGGTCATCACGGACTTGGACGCACTGGCCTGCCAGCGTCTGGCCGATGAGATTACACAAGCGGGCGGCAGCGCTGAAGGTGCCGCCCTTGATGTGACCGACCGCGCAGAGGTCGAGGCTGTCTTTGCTGCGCAAGATGCCCAGGGTGGAATTGATACGTTGGTCAGCAGTGCAGCGATCGTTAAGGCCGCACCTATTCTAGAGTTTGACCCCGAAGACTGGGCCCGCATCATCGAGATCAATCTGACAGGCACCTTTTACTGTTGTCAGGCTGCGGGGCGGCGGATGGTCCAAGCAGGGTTTGGCCGGATTATAACGATCAGTTCCGTGAACGGTCAGATCGCGAATTCCTATCGCGGGGCCTATTCCTGTACCAAGGGTGGTGTGGATATGCTGACCCGCCTTCTGGCCGCAGAACTGGGCGCGCATGGTGTGACCGCAAATGCCGTCGCGCCAACGCCCGTGGACACGCCAATGATCCTCAAGGTGCACGGCCCGCAAGACCGCAAACGCTGGACCGATCAGATCCCGGCAGCGCGCTATGCTCAACCTCAAGAGGTCGCCGCCGCGGTGACGTTTCTGGCCTCCGAGGATGCCGCCTATATCAACGGGCACATCCTGAATGTCGACGGCGGGTTCATGGCCTCTGGGATTTTGCTGGATCGGTAATTCCCGCTCGTCGCCTCCTGTCGGGCGCGTCTCGCTGGCACTGGCGTGCACAAACGTCGCATTTGCGCAACCTCGCAGCTTTTTTCAGATCCGCAACGCCGAAAAAAAGCGCATGCCCAGGCAATCACCGGCCACGTTTGGACACAAGATGCAAGAGAGTTCACGGCCCGAAAACATCCCGCTCGGGATCAGCCTGATCATCGCCACGGCGCTCACGATCTCCTTGCAGGATGTGGAGTTCAAACAGTTCTCCAGCACGCTGTCCTTGTGGCAAATCTTTGCCATGCGCGGACTTTTTGCGTTGCCTGCGCTTTTGGGCCTGGGCTGGGCGCGGCGACAATTGCGGGCTGTGGCCGCGGGCGCCTTGCAGCCTTGGCCGGTGATACGCGGGGGCTGCCTTTTACGCGCTTGGCCACATTATCACCCGCACGAAATGCCAGGATGTGCCTTTGGCGGCCCTTGCCCTGTCGCTCAACGCTGTGATGGTGGTGGCCGGGCTTGCGGTCAGCTTGACGTTGCAGGCGCTGCTTTGCCCGCGGAGCTGAGCGCCGCCTACCCCTATCTCTTCGGGCTA
>CALCPC010000111.1 GCA_937900975.1 uncultured Paracoccaceae bacterium | reverse complement strand
CATTGGGGGGGCTTTCTGGTGTTGCTTCTGCTTGCAATCGTTGCGATGGTCGGCGTGGCGGTGATGTGGATGAACGGCATTTTCTAAATGACTTCAGACTGGACCGGTTTGGTCAAGGACAGCCTGTTGCGTCCGCGACAGGCCGCCCGCCAGGTGTTGCTGGCGGGCCTACCCCCGCGCGTGTCGGTTCAAATCGGAACCCTTGCGATCGTCGTGGGCACGATGCTTCAGGCGGTTCTTTTTCGCCCGATGCCGGACGCGGCCGTTGGCGCCTATGCCGTCTTGATGTCGAACCCTCTGTTGCTGGGGGTTCAGCAGGTGCTGTTCATGCTTGTGACGGCCTCGCTTGCGGTCACTGTTGGGCGCTGGTTCGGCGGGATGGGCGGCTATCCCGGAAGCATCGCGCTTTTGGCGTGGTTCCAGGTCTGCTCGACGCTGCTTCTTTTGGCGCAGGCGCTGCTTTTCCTGGTTTTTACGCCGCTTGCCTCGCTTCTTATCCTCTACACGATGGTTTGGCTTTTCTGGGCCCTCACCGCTTTCGTGGCCGAGCTTCATGGGTTTGAGCGGAACTGGGCGGTCTTCGGGGGTGTTTTTGTCACACTCATGGTGATCTCGATCGCGCTTGGCCTACTTGCGGCAATAGCGGGGATCCCAATGGTGGAGACACTCTGAACAATGTATAATGTCGAAGAAATCCGGCGGGATTTTCCGATCCTGTCGCGCACGGTGCACGGCAAACCGCTTGTCTATCTGGACAATGGTGCGTCGGCGCAAAAGCCGCAGGCGGTCATCGACGCGGTGACGCGCGCCTATGCCGAGGAATACGCGAACGTCCACCGCGGACTGCACTTTCTGTCGACGCTTGCGACCGAAAAATATGAAGCGGTACGCGAGACGCTGCGCGCGTTTCTTGGCGCCGCGCGGGAAGAGGAAATTCTCTTCACCACCGGCACGACTGAGGCGTTTAACCTGATCTCCTATGGTTGGGCCGCGCCGCGGCTGGCGGCGGGTGACGAGATCGTGCTGTCGGTGATGGAGCATCACGCCAACATCGTGCCCTGGCATTTTTTGCGAGAGCGCCAAGGCGTTGTTCTGAAATGGGTCGATGTGGACGCCACCGGCGCGCTGGACCCCCAAAAGGTGATCGACGCGATCGGGCCGCGGACAAAGCTTGTGGCGCTGACCCATCTCTCAAACGTGCTTGGCACCGTTGTCGATATTGCGACCATCACGGAGGCCGCGCATGCAAAAGGCGTGCCGGTGGCGGTCGACGGCAGCCAAGCGGCGGTGCATATGCCGGTCGATGTGCAGGCGTTGGGCTGTGATTTCTACGCGGTGACCGGTCATAAGCTATATGGCCCTTCGGCGTCCGGCGCGCTTTATGTCCGGTCTGAGCGTCTGGCCGAGATGCGCCCCTTCATGGGCGGCGGCGACATGATCCGCGACGTGACCAAAGATGCGGTCAGCTACAACGACCCGCCGCATAAATTCGAGGCCGGAACGCCGGGGATCGTTCAGATGATCGGGCTTGGCGCGGCGATCGAGTATATGCAATCGCTGGGAATGGAGGCGATTGCGGCGCATGAGGCGGGGCTGCGCGATTATGCCAATGCGCGGCTTGGCGGTTTGAACTGGTTGAACATTCAAGGGACAACGCCGGACAAGGCCGCGATCTTTTCGTTCACGATGGAGGGGGCCGGGCACGCGCACGACATCTCGACCGTTGTGGATCGCAAGGGCGTTGCGGTCCGCGCCGGCCATCATTGCGCGCAGCCTTTGATGGAGCATCTTGGCGTGTCGGCCACCTGCCGCGCGTCTTTCGGGCTTTACAACACGACCGAGGAAATTGACGTTTTGGTCGATGCGCTGGAGACCTGTCACGAGCTTTTCGCCTGACCGGGCTGGCATCCGCACCTGCACTGCCCCTCACCCGCCTGGCGGAGGCTCCCACCCGCCCACCCCGCCTCCGCCAGGCGGGTGAGGGGCGGGGTCAGTCCCCGCCGGCCGGTCGCAGCCGGGTCACGCCGACAGCGCCCCCTCGCGCCAGCGTCGGGTCGAGCGTCATCGGGATGTATTCCAGCCGTCGCCAGATCAGCGACAGGTCGTCATAGTGGCGCGAGAAGACATGCCCGCTTTGCCCTGTGGCTGCGATGATGACAGAGCTTTCGGGGTCGGCGAAATCGACCACCATGCGCAGCCCGCTGGCATGCACATTCGTGAAGGGCTGCGCGCCAAAGCCACGCATGGCGCCGCGCAGCAGGGTGTGATCGCCGCCCGGTGTTTCTTGGCGGATGTTGACAAGCCACCCGAGCCCTGGGACCCGGCCGAGTGCCTGATGACGGTGCAAGGCCTGGTGGGCCGCGCCCCAGCGCCAGCTTTCGATCCGCGGTCCGTGGGTTTCGGACAGCGACAAGAGCGCTGCGTCAAGCGATATGCGGGCCAAGCTCTCACAATCCTCCACGGTTTCGGACTGGCGGATGTCGCACCAGGCCGCCGCACCGCCCACATTGCGGAACACGCGTTCGAGAAAGATCGGGATCGGCGTTCGGCGTTTCGCGGCTAAGGGGCCGAGATCGTCGACGATGAGGCGACGCTGCAGCTCTCGGATCCAGGCCGTATAGATCAGCGGCTCGAAGCTGTGTTCGCTCATCTCCCCGGTCCAGGCGGCGAGCGCTTCGAGCGCGATCTGGCGCTGGCGTTCGACCGTGCCCTCGGCGGCGGCCTCTCCTTGAAACCAAAGATTGCGCGCGATCAGCGGCAGGAGCGCGCGGGCGGCGGGGGAGATACTGTCGGTCTGAATTTCGACAAAGCTGTCGAGGGTATGAAATTCTCGCCCATTCAGCAGCCGCTCGGCGCGTTGGATCCGGTGACTATCGCCCCAGTCGAAGCTCCAGTGACGCGGGTAGGGCAGGTCGGTGAGGCGATTGTTGGTGTTGGCCAGAACGCCGCCCGCGGGCGCCGTGCTTTCGGGATTGGTCGCGTAGTCGAAAAACCCCGTCCAGTCGTTTTCGGCGGCCCAACCCGCCGAGGGAATGCGCCCCAGGCTGACCGAGCTTTGACTGCGGATCGGCGCTGCGCCAAGCGCCTTCATCGCGATCCCGTTGCGGTCGGCAAGCATGATGTTTTGCGCGGGCGCGAGGACATCCTCCCCGGCGCTCAGCGCCTCGGCGATGGAGCCTGCCCGCATCATGGCGAGCATCGCTGCGACCGTCCGGTCCTCGGCCGTCAGGGCCGTCCAGCGCAGCGTGGCGACATGCCCCTCGGGCGTCACGGCGGCGGCGTCATAATGGGGGGCGGGGATCACCGGGCCATGGCGCGACCAGCGCAGCCGGCGGGTTACAGGTGGCGCGTCTTTGACTTGGATAATGGTGTCGCGCGCTTCAAACCGTTGGAACCCGTCGGGTGTTTGGTAGCGGTCTGGATCTGCGGGATCGAGGCGTTCGATATAGAGGTCCTGGTCGTCGAGGTAGGCCGTTGTCAGCCCCCAGGCGAGCCGGTTCGACCGACCGATCAGCACCGCCGGCAGCCCTGGTATCGTTCCGCCGATAACGCCGCCGTCCTGAAGCTCTAGCCGTGCCAGCATCCAAAAGCCTGGCGCGTAAAGCGGCAGATGCGGATCATTGGCCAAAAGCGGTGCGGCGGCGGCGGCCCGGGCGGGTGCGGCGGCCCAAGCGTTGGACGCGCCGGCGCGCCCGACTGGCGCGATTGGGGACAGGGGGTGCGCCGGCACGGGCGGGGGGGCGGCTGCGAACCGAACAGGGCCGAGCGTCGCGGCATAGTCGGGCAGGGCCATGGTCGCGGCGGGCGCCCTTGGCATCAAATCCTCGACGCGCTCTTCGGGGAGGCGCAGCGAAAGCGCTGCGCGCAGAACCTCGCGGCTGGCCATGTCGGTCAACTGAAAGGCCATCAGCTTTTGGATTGCGATGCTGTCGGCGGGGGTCCAGGGCGCGACGCGGGGGGGAAAGAGAAAGAATTCTGGCGCGCCGCGCCCCAAAGCCTCCGCCTGGATGAGGTCGAGATAGGCGTTGACGCCGTCGGCATAGGCCTGAAGCTCTGCCCGGACTTCCGGGCTTTGACGGTCGACCGCTGCAATGGCCAGCCCATAGAGATCGAGGGCGCGCATCAGATGGTCGATGGATACGGTCTCTTGACCAAAAACCTCCGACAGCCGCCCCTCAACCGTGCGGCGCATCAGGGTCATCTGCCAAAGCCGGTCTTGGGCATGGGCGAAGCCAAGCCCGAAAAAGACATCTTGGTCGGTCTCCCCAAAGATATGGGGCACGGCATGGCTGTCGCGGACAATCTCGACCGGCCGCTCTAGCCGGTCCAGCGTCCAGGTGGCGTCGTATTGGGGCAGCGAGTGCGCGGCGAGGTAGTAGGCAAGCGCCACAGCCCCCACCGCCAAAACGAAAGCAAGGCCAAGAAGGCGCACCAGCCAACGGAAGATCCTGATCATGCGCCCACCTTGACCGCAGCATGCTTGACCCGCAAGCGATAGCAAGGCAGGTGGGGCCAAACCAGATGCGAGGGAGAAGGCAATGGCAAGATGCGCGTTTCTGGGGCTCGGGGGGATGGGCTTTCCGATGGCCGGACATCTCGCGGCCAAAGGGCATGACGTCGTGGTCTACAACCGGACCGCAGCGAAATCCGAGGCCTGGGTTGGACAGCATGGCGGGCGCGCGGCGCCAACGCCTGCACGCGCGGCAGAGGGTGCGGAGTTCGTTTTTGCCTGTGTCGGCAACGATGACGACCTGCGCAGCGTAACGACGGGGGCTGAGGGCGCGTTCCCGGCGATGGCCGAGGGCGCCGTTTTTGTCGACCACACGACCGCATCGGCCGAAGCCGCGCGGGAGCTTTATGCCGCGGCCGAGACCTTCGATTTCATCGATGCGCCTGTGTCGGGCGGGCAAGCGGGGGCCGAGAATGGCGCCTTGACCGTGATGTGCGGCGGCGACGCTGCGCCCTATGCCCGGGTTGAGCCTGTGATCGCCGCTTTTGCCAAATCCTGCCGTCTGATGGGGGCGTCGGGGGCCGGGCAATTGACCAAAATGGTCAATCAGATTTGTATCGCCGGGCTTTTGCAGGGGCTTGCGGAGGGGATGAACTTCTCGGCCAAAGCAGGGCTCGACGGGGCGGCCGTGCTCGACGTGATCTCAAAAGGGGCTGCGGGCTCCTGGCAGCTGGAAAACCGCGGAGCGACCATGCTGCAGGATCAGTTCGACTTCGGCTTTGCGGTCGATTGGATGCGCAAGGATCTGGGCATTTGTCTGGCAGAGGCTAATGCTAACGGCGCGCAACTGCCGCTGAAGGCGATGATCGACCAGTACTACAAGGAGGTTCAGGCCATGGGCGGCGGGCGCTGGGATACGTCAAGCCTGATGCGCCGGCTGACCCGCGCCTAGATCGGATGCCAGCCCCCGTTTTCGATCCCGCGCGCCCCATCAAGATCGCGCCTTCGATCTTGTCGGCGGATTTTGCCGCGCTCGGCGCCGAGATCCAGGCGGTGGAGCGTCAGGGCGCCGACTGGATCCATGTCGATCCGATGGACGGGCATTTTGTCCCAAACCTGACGATGGGCCCGAATGTCGTCGCCGCAATCCGACCGCATGTTCGGACCGTGATGGACGTGCACCTGATGATCGCGCCGGCGGACCCTTATTTGGAGGCTTTCGCCAAGGCTGGAAGCGATGTGTTGACGGTCCATGCAGAGGCCGGTCCGCATCTTGACCGCTCGCTTCAACACATCCGGGAATTGGGGTGTAAAGCGGGGGTCGCGCTGAACATCACCACGCCGCTTTCGGTCCTGGCCCATTGTCTGGACCGCATCGACTTGATTTTGGTGATGACGATCAACCCGGGCTTTGGGGGGCAGAAGTTCACCCATGCCATTGTCTCAAAGATCGCCGATGCCCGCGCGATGATCGGTGAGCGCCCGATTTGGTTAGAGGTCGACGGCGGTGTCGCGCCCGACACCGCGGGCCTCTGCGCTCGCGCCGGGGCTGACGTTTTGGTTGCGGGATCCGCGGTTTTCCGCGGCGGGACAGAGGCCGATTATGGCCGCAACATCGCGGCATTGCGCGCCGCTGCCGGGTGATAGCAAAACCGAGTGCTGGAAGCGTCGAAACCCGCGGCGGCGGTGGGCCCGCGCAGCGCGCAGCGCTAGCGCTGAGCGCGCGCGTGGCCGCCGGGGCCGCGAGAAAACCATCTTTTGCTCAGCCAGCGCTGCAGATTGCCCGATCCAGGCATAGATCAAAAGCGCGGGCGTGCGGGTGCTGACGGTGATCCGGTGAAGATGCGCGGGCGGATTGAAGATCAGCGACCCCGGCACATACACCCCTTGGTGGTTCTCTGACACAGCGCCCGAGAGGCAGATATAGCTTTCCGTGATCCCGTCATGGGCGTGGGCGGGATAGGTGCAGCCCGGCGCGAACAGCACAAGACCCAGGATCACGCGGTCCGTT
>CALCPC010000110.1 GCA_937900975.1 uncultured Paracoccaceae bacterium | reverse complement strand
GGGCTCGGCACGATCAACGGCGCTTTTATTGGCGCGGCCTTCATCCTGCTGTTTCCCGTGGTCCTGAACACCCTGGGCAATGAGCTTTTCCACGGCATGATCGACGCCACAATCATCTCATCGATTGAGCTGGTGGTCTTCGGCGTGTTGATCATCGTCTTTATGATCTACGAGCCGCTCGGCATGGCCAAGCTTTGGGACAACCTGACGTCACGCTTCCGGTCGAAACGCGCGAACCCCGCGTTGGCGCAACCCGGCAAGAACGTGCCGTCGGGCCCTTAAGCCATGGACCTGCGGCTTAAGATCGCCCTGGCGCTGCTGATTGGGATCGGTGTCGGTACGTTTTTCGACAATGATTTCAGCCTGTTTTTCGCAGGCGAATAAAGCAAAGGCCCCCGCCCCCCGCCCGATATGGGTAGGGGGCGGGGCCCTTTCGGTTCTTAGTAGATCGGGAACTGGGCGCAGAGTGCGGTGGCTTCGGCGCGAACATCGGTCTCGACAGCGGTGTTCGGCTCTCCCCCCGTTGCTTTCAGACCATCGACCACGCGCACGATCCAGTCGCCCACTTGCCGGAACTCAGGCTCGCCAACGCCCCGCGTCGTCGCCGCGGGGGAGCCGAGGCGCAGCCCAGACGTGACCATCGGTTTTTCGGTGTCAAAGGGAATGCCGTTTTTGTTGCACGTGATGTGAGCACGGCCAAGGGCCGCCTCCGCCTGGTTGCCCTTCACGCCCTTGGGACGCAGGTCGACCAGCATCAGATGGCAGTCCGTGCCGCCCGTCACAATGTTACGCCCGCCCTTTTGCAATTGATCGGCCAGCGCCTGGGCGTTCTGGATCACCTGTTGTTGGTAGAGTTTAAAGGCAGGGTCCAACGCCTCACCAAACGCGACGGCCTTGGCGGCGATCACATGCATCAACGGCCCGCCCTGGATGCCGGGAAAGATGGCGGAGTTGAACTTTTTGGCCAGCGCCGCGTCATTGGTCAGGATCATACCGCCCCGCGGACCGCGCAGCGTTTTGTGCGTCGTTGTGGTCGCGACATCGACATGCGGGAACGGGTCGGGATAAAGACCGGCCGCGATCAGGCCGGCAAAATGGGCGATATCGGCCAAAAGATAGGCGCCGACCTTGTCCGCGATCGCTCGGAAGCGGGCGAAATCAAGCTGCCGCGGGATGGCAGAGCCGCCGGCAATGATCATCTTTGGCTGATGCTCCAACGCCAAAGCCTCGATCTGGTCGTAGTCGACGTCAAGCGTTTCACGGTCGACGCCGTAATGCACCGCGTTAAACCACTTGCCCGATTGGTTCGGCTTCGCGCCATGGGTCAAATGCCCGCCAGCGTCCAGCGACATCCCCAAAATGGTGTCGCCTGGCTGCAGGAGCGCTAAAAAAACCGCCTGGTTGGCCTGGCTGCCGGAGTTCGGTTGCACATTGGCATACGAACAGCCGAACAGCTTACACGCGCGTTCGATGGCCAGCTCCTCAGCCACATCGACATATTGGCACCCGCCATAATAGCGCCGACCGGGATACCCCTCGGCATATTTATTCGTCATGACAGAGCCTTGCGCCTCCATCACGGCGGCGGACACGATGTTCTCGGATGCGATCAGTTCGATCTCGTCGCGCTGACGGCCAAGCTCCCGCGAGACGGCGGCGAACACGGCTGGATCGCGCTCTGCAAGGGTATCGGCGAAAAAGCGGGGTCTGCGGTGCGGTGCATTCATGTGCGGGTCTCCGTGCACACCACGCGGTCGCGCGGGGATTTTCCTTCGAAAAAGTCGTTCAAATTGTCCAGAACGCGGAGGCCCATCGCCAGCCGCGCCTCCCGCGTTGCGCTGCCCATATGGGGCAGCATCACAAGGTTCTCGCATTGAACGAGCATGGGGTTGATCGCGGGCTCCCGCTCGAACACATCAAGCGCGGCACCGCCGATGGTTTCAAACATCAGCGCCTGCGCAAGGGCGGCCTCGTCCACGATCTCACCCCGGGCGGTGTTGATCAAAAAGGCACCGGGTCGCATCAGACCAAGCCGGCGGCTGTCGATCATCCGTGCAGCCCCGGCACCGCCCGGGCAATGCAGCGAGACGAAATCGCAGTCCGGCAGCAAAGCGTCCAGCGTCGGCGCCGCGCGTGCGTTGACCGCGGCCAAGTCGGCAGGCGGGACGGGCGAGCGGTTGTAGACCACGATCTCCATGCCAAAGCCGCAATGCGCGCGCCGCGCCACTTCCCGGCCGATGCGCCCAAAGCCGACGATGCCCAGCGTCTTGCCCGAGACCTTGGTGCCCATAAGATGCGAGGGCCGCCAACCATCCCATTGGCCCGAGCGCACTTCCCGCTCTCCATCCCCCGCGCGGCGCGCCACCATCAACAGCAGCATCATCGCAAGGTCGGCGGTGCATTCGGACAACACATCGGGCGTGTTCGTGACCGCGATCCCATGGGACTTCGCCGCCTCGACATCGATATGGCTGTAGCCGACGCCGTAATTGGCAAAGATCTTGGTGTGCGCTTTCGGCACGTCCAAGCTTTCGCGCCCGATCTTGTCGGTGACGGTCGGCAGCACTGCGTCATAGTGCTGGAGCGCCTCCCGGAATTCCTCTGCGCTCAGCGGTCGGGCGGCACGGTTGAGGTGCAGGTCATACTGCGCGCCAAGCTTTTCCTCCACAGCGGCGGGCCAGCGGCGGGTGAGAAGGACGCTGGGTTTCGTCATCACGCCACCTCCATCACACGGGCAAAGGTTGCGCCCATCTCGGCCGGATGCTCAGCCACCGAAACGCCCGCGGCCGACAGGATCTCAACCTTTTCAGACGCACTTTCGCCAAAGGCCGAGATGATCGCCCCCGCATGGCCCATCGTGCGCCCCTTTGGCGCTGTCAGCCCGGCGACATAGGCCACCACGGGCTTGGTGACGTGATCGCGGATATATTCGGCGGCCTCGGCCTCCTGCGGCCCGCCGATTTCGCCGATCAAGCCGATGACATGAGTGTCGTCATCGCTTTGAAACCGCTCAAGAATATCCTTGAACGAGGATCCATTGATGGGATCGCCGCCAATGCCGACCGACGTCGAGACGCCGATCCCGCGCTCTTTCAACTGGCTTGCCGCCTCATAGCCCAGCGTTCCCGACCGGGTGACCAGCCCGACCGGACCTTTCAGGTAGATATGCCCCGGCATAATCCCCAAAAGCGCCTTGCCGGGTGAGATTGTGCCGGCGCAATTCGGGCCGGTCAGCACCATGCGACGCTCCTTTGGATAGCGCCACATATACCGTTTGACCCGGATCATGTCCTGGGCCGGGATGCCATCCGTTATGCAGACGCAATAGCGGATCCTGGCATCCGCGGCTTCCATGATGCTGTCGGCGGCAAAGGGGGGCGGGACGAAAACCAACGACGCCTCGGCGCCGGTTTCGCGCACCGCCTCTTCGACCGTGTCGAAGACCGGCAGCCCGTCCACCGTCTCACCGCCCTTGCCGGGCACAACGCCGCTGACGACATTGGTGCCATAATTGATCATGTCGCGGGTGTGAAAACGCGCCATCTTGCCGGTGATCCCCTGGACAAGGACGCGGGTGGTCTCATCGATCAAAATGCTCATAGCGCGGCCCTCATCGTCACGTCATGCGACGCATCATTCCGCCAGGCCTCCACGGCCCGGTTGGCGGCTTCGTTTAGGGTTTTGGCCCGGATGATCGGCAGGCCGGATTTGGCCAGGATCTTCTGGCCCTCCTCAACATTCGTTCCGGCAAGCCGGACAATGACCGGAAGGTCGATCTCGATATCGCGCATCGCTTGCACGACCCCTTCGGCCACCCAGTCGCAGCGGTTGATGCCCGCAAAGATGTTGACCAAGATCGCTTGGACGTTTTTGTCCGACAGAACCAGACGAAACGCCTTTGCCACACGTTCGGGCGTGGCACCGCCGCCGATGTCGAGGAAATTCGCAGGCTCTCCGCCCGCGAGCTTGATCGTGTCCATCGTCGCCATCGCCAGGCCGGCGCCGTTGACGATGCACCCGATGTTGCCATCCAACCCGACATAGTTCAGCCCGCGGTCCGACGCCCGGCTTTCGCGCGGATCCTCTTGGCTTTTGTCGCGCAACTCCGAAATCTGGGGGTGGCGGAACAGCGCATTGTCGTCCAACGTCATTTTCGCGTCCAGCGCGATGACACGGTGGTCTTCGGTCAGGACCAGCGGATTGACCTCAACCATCGTGGCATCAAGCTCTGTGAATGCGCGATAGCATCCTTGCAGCGTGCGCACCATCTGCTGGACCATCCCCGCCTCGATCCCCAGTTTAAAGGCGATCTGGCGGCACTGAAAATCCCTCAGCCCCACGGCCGGCTCCACCACCGCGCGCACGATGCTGTCGGGTTTGCGGGCGGAGATTTCCTCGATCTCCATCCCCCCCTCGGCGGAGGCCACAATCATCACCCGCTGAGACGAGCGGTCGAGCACCAGGCCAAGGTAGATCTCGCGCGCGATCGGCACGGCGCCTTCGACATAGACGCGGTAGACGCCTTTGCCTTGGGGGCCGGTTTGATGCGTGACCAACCGCATCCCGAACATCGCTTCGGAGGCGGCGTGGATCTCACTGTCGCTGTCGCAAACCTTGACGCCGCCGGCCTTGCCCCGCCCGCCCGCATGAACCTGCGCCTTTACGACCCAGCGCTCTCCGCCAAGCTCTCGCGCCCGATAGGCCGCTTGCTCTGGGCTATAGGCCAGTGCGCCGTCTGGGACGGCGACACCGAAACGGGCGAGCACTTCTTTTGCCTGGTACTCGTGTATGTCCATTGTTTTCCTCCCTCAACCGCCGCGTTTATTCCGCGGCGATGGCGCGGTCGTAATGCTGGCGGAGCACAGCCTCGACCTGTTCGGCGTCGATGTCGGCGCCGAGATCCCGCATCGCCTGGCCAAAGCGCGTGACGATGTCGCGGATCGCCGTTTCGGTCAGAAGGTTCAGAATGCCGATGCGCACTTGAACCGGCTCCGACAGGGTGGGCCAGATGCCGAAATTCTGCGCCCGGCAATGCTGCACCAGCTCCATCTCGCGCCCGGCCAGCGCCCCGGGCAGGTTCAAGACCACCAGCGATGGCATGTTCGACGTCACCTCGCAGCCCAGCGCCTCGACCCCCGCACGCAGCGCTTCTTCGTGAAAGCGATAATCCGCGGCGCGCTGGGCGATGGTCTGCTGAAGGCAGATCCGCAAAGCCTCGTGGAACGCCGACACCGCATAGGCAGAGTGGGTGCGGTGATAGGTGCCCTTCTCGACGTCCTCGCCATTGATAACGCCCCAATGCCGCGCCTCTAGAATGGGGTGATGGCAAAACGTCCGGGTGCCGGTCGCGCGCAGCGTTTCGATGTATTGATCGCTGAAGGACACCGGCGCATAGGTCAGCGGCAGACAGCAGATGCCCTTTTGCGGGCACGAGGCCCAGCCATGGACGCCTGGATAATCGTCGATGCGGAAATCGCCGACGCCAAGGCTGGACACCGCGTCGACCAGCCCCATCGCGCCATGCTTTTGGCACGCGTCCGAAAAGCCCTGGATGTCGTTAACGCGACCAGAACCGGTTTCCCAATGCGCCATCGCGGCCCATTTGGGCTTATGCTCGGCCAGCGCAGCCTCAACGATCTCGGCGGTGACGCTTTGCCCATGGGGCACGTCGATGGTGATCACGTTGGCTGTTTGGGGGTCGAGCGGGTTTGCGGCAAGCTCCTCGGCGGTTGCCGCCTTCATCCGCACCGTCAGCCCGTCGATGCCCGAGAACGTGCCGTTGACAAACATCACGACCTTGTCGCCCGGCATCCCGACCGAAAACAGCATGTCGAGCCCGCTCCCCCCGGTGCCGGCCACACCGAACGTGTGAACGTTGTCCGTGCCCATGACCGTGCGCAGCATCGTCTTGCACTCAACCATGCCGCGCAGAACATCGGCGTGCATGTGGTCGGCAAGACCCGCGCCCGCATAGCGCGCCAGAACCCGCGCATCGGTGTTGCCGGGCCCCGGACCCGCAGCGATCGTTTCGGGGATGTCAAGCTGGGGAAAGGGAACGATCTCGGACATGGTGTCTCCTTTAAGGGGCTGTTGGGGCTAAAGGGTTTGCGCAGCCTGCGCGGCCTGAGGGGTGATATAACGCCGCAGCCCCGTCAGAAAACGCCCCCTCTTCCTACCGATGGGTATCTAAATGGGTGGGTAATTTACCACCCTTTAGGACCGTTCTGGCGCTGAACAGCCCACGCTCGCCGTCAAACGGGTAGTTTTCTCGTTGAATCCACCGCGGCCAGAGGGGTACACACCCGCATGGCGACGGACATCATCCTTGGCGACAGCAATCCCCTGGTCCTTGCGGCCCTTTCCGAGATTATTGAGCGGGATCCGCGGTTCTCGCTCGTGGCCACGGCTGCCACGGCCGAGGGGTTTCTGGCCACGGCCATGCGTGTTCCTGTCCGGGGCGGGG
>CALCPC010000109.1 GCA_937900975.1 uncultured Paracoccaceae bacterium | reverse complement strand
CCCGTCCCGCATCCGCCGCGGCGCGCGCCAAAGCCGTCTCAAGATCCCCCGCCTCGTAAAGCGCCATCAACTCATGCTCATTTGCAAACAGCAGATCGACCTGCGCCCGGATCATCTCCAAAAACGCGGCGCGGTGACGCTCAACGCAAAACGGGTCCGAAAGCGTGATCGCGACCTTTCCGCCCGCGGCTTTCGCCGCCGAAATCGCCTTGGCAAAGGCCGCATGGCTCTCCGGCCCGTCGAACCGGTAGCCTTCCAGATACAGCCATTCGGCATCGGCCATCATCGCGGGATCGACATCGCCGGGGCATAGAAACTCCGACCAGCCCAGATATGTGTTCATCGTCCGCTCGCCATCGGGGCTGACCAATACCAAACAGCGCCCGGTTTCAGCGGCTGCGTCCTCGGCCATTGCGGTCTCATAAACCGCACCTTGCGCGCGCAGATCATGGGCGAAGATCTGGCCAAGCTGGTCGTCCCGGGCCTTGCCGCCATAGGCCGTGCGCCCGCCCAGCGCTGCGATCCCAGCAATAGTGTTGGCCGCAGAGCCCCCCGACACCTCCCGCGCCGGTCCCATCGCGGCGTAAAGCGCGACGGCCCGGCCCGTGTCGATCAGATGCATGATCCCCTTCTCAACCCCATGGGCGGCCAGAAAACTGTCCTCGACCGGCGCGAGAACATCCACCAACGCATTGCCGATCCCCACCACATCAAACCGTTTCGTCAATCGTCTTCTCCTCGAAGGCACATAAGTCAGAGATCAGGCAATCCCCGCAGCGGGGCTTTCTTGCGGTGCAAATATACCGTCCATGCAAGATCATCCAGTGATGCGCGTGGTGCTGGAATTCAACCGGCACATGATCCTCAATCGCCCGCTCCACCGCCACCACATCCTTGCCGGGCGCGATGCCGGCGCGGTTGCCCAGGCGGAAGATATGCGTATCGACGGCTTGCGCGGGGTGGCGGTACCACATGTTCAGTACCACATTCGCCGTTTTGCGCCCAACGCCCGGCAAGCTTTCCAACGCCGCGCGGGAGGTCGGAACGACGCCGTCGAACGTGTCGATCAACCGTTGGCTAAGCTTGATCACGTTCTTGGCCTTGTTGCGATAAAGCCCGATGGTCTTGATATGCTCGGTCACGCCAGCCTCGCCCAGCGCTAGCATTTTCGCAGGCGTGTCCGCCACGGCAAAAAGCCCGCGCGTCGCTTTGTTCACGCCCTTATCGGTGGCTTGCGCCGACAGGGCCACGGCCACGACCAGCGTAAAGGCGTTGACATGCTCAAGCTCGCCCTTCGGGTGCGGCTCGACCGCTTCAAAGCGGCGGAAAATCTCGGCGATCGTGGCGTAGGGAAGCTGCTTGGCCATGCCCGTCCTCATCGCACGAGGCTGCCGACGCTGGCAAGGCGGCACCCTCCGCTTTCGGCATGAACCGGGGGGCCGAGACGGGACCGGGCCGCCATCATGGCGCCGGAGCGGAGGACGACAATGCAAGAGAACGGTTATCACTATCAGGTCATGGCGCGGGCCATCGACCATATCGGCGAGACCCGCGGGGCGCAGCCAAGTCTGGAGGAGGTCTCGGCCGCCGTCGGCCTTAGCCCCGCGCATTTTCAGCGCGTGTTCAGCCAATGGGTGGGCGTCAGCCCCAAACGGTTTCAGCAGTACCTGACGCTTGACCACGCAAAGCGGCTTTTGGCGGAACGGTACTCGGCCCTCGATACCGCGGTGGAGGTTGGCCTGTCCGGGGGCGGGCGGCTCCATGCCCTTTTTTTGCGGTGGGAGGCGATGACCCCCGGCGACTACGCCCTTGGCGGGGCCGGATTGACACTGGCCTGGGATTGGATCGAAACGCCCTTCGGACCCGCAGTTTTGATGACCACCGACCGGGGGATCGCGGCGCTGGGATTTCAGGGGGAACTGGACCAAAACGCCGTTTTCGAAGACCTCGCCGCCCGCTGGCCCGCGGCGACCTACCGCCGCGACCCGGCGGCGGTTGCGCCCCACAGCCACGCCCTGTTCGAAACCAAACGGGCAGCGCTTCACCTGATCGGCGCGCCCTTTCAAATCAAGGTGTGGGAGGCGCTTTTGCATGTGCCGACGGGTCACGTCACGACGTATTCCGAGATCGCGCGCGCCATTGGCAGCCCGCGCGCCGTCCGGGCGGTCGGCACCGCCGTTGGGCGCAACCCGATCAGTTGGCTGATCCCCTGCCACCGCGCGCTGCGCAAATCCGGCGCGCTTGGCGGGTACCACTGGGGGCTGCCGGTCAAGCGCGCGCTGCTGGCCTGGGAGAGCGCCCGGATCGAGGCGCGCGAGACCGCGTCAACCGGGTAAACCGAACCGGGCAAATCTGAAACGATCGGTAAAATTTTGCCGATCCAAGCAACTCCCCGTGACGGCAAGACGGCAGGGCTTGCCATCGCCGCGACGGATCGCCGACAACGGTGCGTAACACTGAGGTTAACCAAATCATAACAATCGAAAGGCAAGACCTATGACCAGATACACCCGCCCCCTCGCGCTTGCGACCGTGGCGTGTCTTGGCCTCGCCGCCTGTACCAATCCCGATGGCACCACGAACCGCACTGGCACCGGCGCAGCCGTCGGTGGCGTGGCCGGCGCGCTGGCCGGCACGCTCTTTGGCGGAGACGACCGCACGAATGCCGTTTTGGGCGGGATCGCCGGCGCGGCGGTCGGTGCCGGGATCGGCAACATCCTCGACCGCCAAGCCGCGGCGTTGGAGGCAGAGATCGGCGGCTCTGGCGCGCAGATCATTAACACCGGCAGCCAGTTGATCGTGCAATTGCCCGAGGCGATCACCTTCGCCACCGAAAGCGCGGTTGTCCGCCCTTCGATTGAGGACGACATTTTGGCCATCGCCGCCAATTTGCAGGAGTTTCCGAACAACACGGTGCGTGTGATCGGGCACACCGACAACACGGGCTCCAACGCCTTCAATCAGGGCCTGTCGGAGGATCGGGCCGCGGCCGTCTCGGCCATTCTGCAGCGCGGCGGCGTGTCGAGCGGGCGGATCAACGCCTTTGGTGTCGGGGAAACGCAACCCATCGCCACCAACGCGACGGCGGAGGGGCGCGCCCAAAACCGCCGGGTCGAGATCGTGATCACGCCGACCGCTTAACCGACCGCATGTCACAGCAAAGACCGGGGCCCGTTGGCCCCGGATTAGCGCTCTGGCCCAAACCAGGCTTTTACCGCGTGAGCGATCAGCGCCCTAGCCCGGCGCCACAGCGGCGGACGGGGCAAACTGCATCGGAGCGCGCTCTTTAGGCGTTTCGTGAAAAACCTGACCCGCATTACCCGGGCTGAGATCCAAGACTTCAGCGCGGCATGGGGTGCCTGATGCCTCAGAAAACGCCACGGGGTTGCGATGCGTCAGGTCCTCACCCCAGGGTTCGGGGGCGCCCGACTCAAAGCGTGTAGTGAAAAAACCGGGTCCTATAACGCGGCCTGAAATCGGTGATTTCAACGCGGTATGGGGTGCTCGATGTCCCGGGGTTTTCTTAAAACGCTGTAGATCGAAGTCGAAAGATTCCGAAAGGGAACACACTGCGGTGCTGCCCGATCACGCGGCGCGCGTCGACGACGCGGCCAAAGTACGCTCACCCGCGACACCAAAAAAACTTCGGGGTGGCGGGGCGCCGAGACCAGCGGGCCGCACCCCTGAAGACTGGCGGGACGCGGCACGACCGGTCGGTATCGTGGTGCGTTTAGTTCAGCCGCGCTGCGACTGTGTCGATAGATTGGTCGATCAGGGCGCCACCCGCGTCGCCGTCCAAGCGCTCGGACAGGACCTTGGTCGCGGCGGCAATCGCGACGCTCGCGGCAGTGTCCCGCACGTCCCGCACGGCCGACGCTTCGGCCGAGGCGATTTGCTCGGCCG
>CALCPC010000108.1 GCA_937900975.1 uncultured Paracoccaceae bacterium | reverse complement strand
CACATTGATGGCCTTTCAGTCCAGGGCGTTGCTACGTCGAGCGTGACGGCCGACCTCGCCCGGGCGCTTGGGTTGAATCTTAGCACGCTGGACCAGGCCGGCTGGCTCGACTTGACGATCGACGGGGCCGATGAAATCGATCCCGATTTTAACTTGATCAAGGGGGCGGGCGGCGCGCTTTTGCAGGAAAAAATCGTTGCCGCGGCCTCAGACCGTATGATCGTGATAGGCGATGAAAGCAAAACTGTGCCGGCACTCGGCGCGATGCCCTTGCCGGTTGAAGTTGTTCGCTTCGGCGCCGAGGTCACCCAAGCAACGGTTGAAGATCTTCTTGCTGATCAACGGGTTGAGCGGTCCGAGACGCGCTGGCGAATGGCCGATGGGGCGCGGTTCGTGACCGATGAGGGGCACTACCTCCTCGATCTCGCCCTCGACCGGATCGACGCACCGCACGCCTTGGCCGAGACGCTTTTGGCTGTGCCCGGCGTTGTGGAGACGGGCCTTATTCTCGACCTTGCCGAGACCGTGGTCATCGGGGCCGCGTCTGGCGAGGCGCGTATTCTGTTCACGGACGCAGAGGCGCAAGTCGCCGATATCGACGATGCGGAGCGGTTTGAGCGTATCTTGGCGCGTATGATGGATGTGGGGGACGGACCATGAGCTTCGATTTTGACCTTTATGTCATCGGTGGCGGATCGGGCGGCGTGCGCGCGGCGCGTTGGTCGGCCTTGGCGGGGGCAAAAGTGGGGCTTTGCGAAGAGTATCGCTATGGTGGCACCAGCGAGATCCGGGGCTGCGTGCCAAAAAAATTGATGGTCTTTGCGTCCAGCTTTTCCGAAATTGCCGAAGACGCCGAGGGCTTTGGCTGGTCAAGCAGCACGCGCACGTTCGACTGGCCCGCCTTCATCGCCAAGAAAGACACGGAAATCGATCGGCTTGAAGAGATCTATGCCAGCAATCTGCAAAAGGCGGGCGTAGAGATTGAAAGGGCCCGCGGCACCCTAAAAGATCCCCACACGGTCGCCTTGTCCAACGGAAGAACGATTACGGCGCGTCACATTTTGATTGCAACCGGCGTGCGACCGTTTTGTCCCGATCTACCCGGCATCGAGCATGCGATCACGTCCAATGAGGTCTTTCACCTCGCCGACATGCCAAAACGCACGTTAATTGTAGGGGGCGGCTACATAGCCTGCGAATTTGCAGGCATTATGAACGGGCTCGGCAGTGCCGTGACACAGTTTTACCGCGGCGCCCAGATCCTGCGCGGCTTCGACGACGAAGTGCGCGGCCATATCGCGGAGGAGATGCGCAAAAAAAGCATCGACCTTCATGTCGGGCGCGACGTGGTCAGCATCGAGAAAACCGAAACGGGGCTGACGGTAACCTGCACCGATGGCAGCATGCGAGAGGTCGATTGCGTGCTCTATGCGACCGGACGCCAGCCCAATGCGGCGGGGCTGGGTCTGGCCGAGCTTGGCGTTGGGCTTGCGCAAAACGGCGCGGTAAAGGTCGATGCCTACAGCCAAACCGCCGTGCCGTCGATTTATGCCGTGGGCGACGTGACCGACCGCGTCAACCTGACGCCGGTCGCGATCCGAGAGGGGATGGCCTTTGCCGAAACGGTGTTCAAATCGAACCCAACCCCCGTCGACCACGCGCTGATCCCGACAGCGGTGTTTACGCAGCCCGAGATCGGAACTGTTGGCCTGACGCAGGAGGAAGCGCGCGAGACCCATGAGATCGAGGTCTATCGCGCCACCTTCCGCCCGATGTTCCACGCCTTTGCCGGGCGCGATCAGCGCATGCTGATGAAACTGATCGTCGACAAACCGAGCCAGCGCGTCCTTGGCGTGCATATCGTCGGACCGGCGGCGGGTGAGATGATCCAGATGGTGGGGATTGCCGTGAAGATGGGCGCGACCAAGGCCGATTTCGACCGCACGGTTGCCGTGCATCCGACAGCGGCCGAGGAACTGGTCACCATGCGCGATCCCGTGCCCGGTTGATCTTGAATTTGCGGCCAACATCAACAGGTAGAGACCCATCATCTCGTAGGACCAGCAGGAGGGTCAGAGAGGCGCATGCCAAATTCGAATAATTCCGGTGGTCCCTGGGGCGGCGGCGGCAACAAAGGGGGCGGACGCGGCCCCTGGGGCAGCGGCGGCGCCGACGGGGACCGGGGTGGGGGCGGCCCCGGCGGCGGCGGCGGTCGCGGTCCAGGCGGCCCGAACGGTCAGGGGCCCGACATCGATGAGATCGTCCGTCGGGGGCAGGAGCAGTTGCGCGTCCTTATGGGCGGGCGCGGCGGTCGGGGCGGCCCGCCGCCGGGCCTTGGCAAGGGGGGGCTCGCGCTTCTTGGTGTCATTCTGCTTGGCTTTTGGGTGTTTCTGTCGTTTTACACCGTCCGACCCGAACAGCGCTCGGTTGAGCTTTTCTTAGGCGAGTTTTCTGCGATCGGCCAACCCGGCCTGAACTTCGCCCCCTGGCCGCTGGTCACCAAAGAGATTTTGGAGGTCACCCGCGAACGGCCCGTGCGCATCGGCACAGGTGGGCGCGGCGATGACGGTCTGATGCTGACGGGCGACGAGAACATCGTCGACATCGATTTTGAGGTTGTTTGGAACATCTCCGACCCGGCCTCCTACCTCTTTAATCTGGCAGAGCCTGAGGCGACCATCGACGCCGTAGCCGAGGCCGCGATGCGGGAGGTGATCAGCCGAAGCCAGCTGGCGCCGGTGCTAAACCGGGACCGCGGCATTGTCGCAGCCGAGGTGCAGGAGTTGATCCAGACCACGCTCGACACCTACGACAGCGGGGTGAACATCGTGCGTCTGAACTTTGAGCGCGCCGACCCGCCGCGCGAAGTGATCGACGCCTTCCGCGACGTTCAAGCCGCCGAGCAGGAACGCGACCGGTTCGAAAACGAAGCGGATGCCTATGCCAACCGCCGCCTCGCCGAGGCGCGCGGGCAATCGGCCGAGCTTTTGCAGCAGGCAGAAGGCTACCGGGCGCAGGTCGTGAACGAAGCGCAGGGTGAGGCCAGCCGGTTTGTGGCGGTCTATGACGAATACGCCAAGGCCAGCGAAGTGACCCGCAAACGTCTCTACCTCGAAACCATGGAGCGTGTGCTCGGCGACGTCGATAAAATCATCATCGACGATTCCGTCGGCGAAGGCGGGCAGGGCATCGTCCCCTATCTGCCGTTGAATGAGTTGCGCCCGACATCCGGAGGAGCCTCGCAATGACACGACTTTATGCCATCGGCGGCGTTGCCGTCGTCCTTCTCGGCCTGTTGGTGTCGTCCATCGTGATTGTGGATGAGCGGGAGGAAGTGCTGGTGCTGCAGTTTGGCCGCCGGCTTGTGGTGGACGCCTTCGCGCGCTGGCGGATTTCGGACGTGATCCAGTTCCGCCAAGCGGGCGGCGGCGGTGATCTTGCGGCCGCGGAAAGCCGGCTGGAGACCATCCTAACCTCCCAAATCCGGGAGGTTTTGGGCTCCGTAACCTCCAACACGATCCTTTCGGCGGACCGGGTTGGGCTGATGAATCGGATCCGCGATGGCGCGATCACGCGCGCCCGGGCATTGGGCGTTGAGGTGATCGACGTGCGGATCAAACGCACTGAATTGCCACAACAAAACCTTGCTGCGACGTTCCAGC
>CALCPC010000107.1 GCA_937900975.1 uncultured Paracoccaceae bacterium | reverse complement strand
CCGCGCCGCTTGAAAACGCCTATGGCTGCATCGCGGCCGTCGATTATGTGACGGTGCTCTATTCCGCGCTCAAGCTGATCTTTCTACACCTCGGCCGCGTGATCCAGGACCTGCAATTCTGGTCGGCGTTCGAGGTCGGGCAACTCGTCTTGCCCGATAGCCTGGTCCAAATCAGCTCCATCATGCCGCAGAAACGCAACCCTGTGCCGATCGAGCATTTGCGCCACCTCTCTAGCGTGACGGTCGGGCGCTGCGACACCATCGTCAACACGCTTCACAACACCCCCTTTACCGACATGAACGACAGCGAGGGTGAGGTGCAGGCGGCCGGCTATGCCGCGTTCGAGAGCGGTGGGCGGGTCCTGGCGTTGCTTAGCGCGCTTCTTCCCGCCGCGGCCATCGCGCCCGCCCGTGTGCGCCAAACGATGGATGCCGCTTGTATCACCATCACTGAACTGGCCGACACGTTGGTCCGCGACGCGGGCCTCAGTTTCCGCACGGCGCATGAAATTGCCGCGGACACCGCGCGCGCCTCCATCGCCAGCGGCACGCCGCTTGCCCAAGGCTACGGCGTTTTTGCCGAGGCTTTCACAGCGCGCACCGCCAGTCCCCCACCGCTCGACGCCGCGGCCTTCGCAACCGCCGTGGCGCCCGAAACCTTCGTCGCCCGTCGGACGCGGTTCGGGGGGCCCGCGCCGCAAGCGCTCGACCAGGCGTTCGCGGGCTACGGCGACACACTGGACGCGCTTCGGGCCGCCGCCGCCGCGCGCGCCACCCGACACAGCGTCGCCGAGACGCTGCTCAACCGCGCCTTCGGCGCCCTTTTGGAGCCCTAGGCAATGGCCGATCTCGTCCTCAGCGACCTCGTCAAAACCTACGATAAAACGGCGGTGCTTCACGGGCTGAACTTGGCCGTGGAACCGGGCGAGTTCGTTGTTTTCGTCGGCCCGTCGGGCTGTGGAAAATCGACGACGCTGCGCCTGATCGCCGGGCTAGAGGAAGTGTCGTCAGGCACCATCGAAATCGCTGGCCGCGTGGTCAATAATCTTGAGCCAAAGGACCGCGACATCGCGATGGTGTTCCAGAATTACGCCATCTACCCCCACATGTCCGTCCGGCGCAACATTGGCTTCGGCTTGCGCACCGCGCGCCTGTCGCGTGCCGAAAAAAACCAGCGGATCGAGGAGGTTGCCGCCATTCTCGACATGACGCCGCTGCTCGAAAGACGGCCCAGCCAGCTTTCCGGCGGACAGCGCCAGCGCGTCGCCATCGGGCGCGCGATGGGGCGCGACCCGGCTGTTTTCCTGTTTGACGAGCCTTTGTCGAACCTCGACGCGCAATTGCGCACCCAGATGCGGCTTGAGATCAAGAAGCTCCATCAACGCGTTCAATCGACGATCATTTTTGTAACCCATGACCAGGTTGAGGCGATGACGATGGCGGATCGGATCGTGATCATGAAGGATGGCGTGATCCAGCAGGTCGGCACCCCATCGGAGGTGTATCACAGCCCGGTCAACACTTTCGTCGCCCGCTTTATCGGTGCGCCGGCGATGAACATGCTTAAGGGGGCGGGAGAGGCGGGGCAGGTGCGCATCGGTCCGGCGGCCTTGCCTTGGGCGGGTCTTTCCACCGGGCGGCCGGTTCTTCTGGGCGTCCGGCCCGAGGATTTGACCCTGGTTGAGGGCGAGGCGTTGATCGAGGGGCGCGTCGCGGTGCGGGAGCCTTTGGGTCATGAGGCGCTGCTTTATGTCGAGACGCCGCTGGGGGAGGTGGTGGCCAAGGCCGATGGAAGAAGCCCGCCCGCGCTTGGCGCCGCCGTGCGCCTTAACGCGCGGCCCGAGACGCTGCACCTTTTCGACGCCGAAACCGGGATCGCATTGCCGTGACGGGGCGGCCTGGGGTCTTGGCGGTTGGGCGGCTTTATTGCGACCTTATCTTTACGGGTCTGCCGCGGCTGCCATCGATGGGGACGGAGGTTTTTGCCGGCGGGCTTGGCCTTTATCCGGGCGGCGGGGCGGTGATTACAGCCGCCCATTTGGCAGAGTTGGGGCGCCCCGCCGCGCTTTCGGCCATCGTGCCGGCCCCGCCGTTCGATGCGGCGATGATGGCGGCGATTGAGGCCGCGTCCATCGATGTCGGGCTGTCCGCGCGGGCTGAGCCTGGGGCGGACCCGCAACTCACCGTGGCGTTGGCGGATGCGGGCGACCGCGCCTTTGTGACCCGCCGCGTCGGCCCCGCTGCGCCGCCGCTGAGCGCCGCGGAATTGCTGGGGCAGGGGTTTGGCCATCTTCATATCGGAGAGCTTGCCACATTGGTGGAGCGGCCAGAGCTTTTGGCCTTGGCGCGGGAGGCAGGGTTGACCGTGTCGCTGGACTGCGGTTGGGATGACGGTCTGGAAGCGGCGGCGGCGCGGTCTTTGATCCCGGCGGTCGATGTCTTTCTGCCCAACGCGGCGGAGGTAGCACTGCTTGAAAATCTTGGCGTTCCGGGACCTTGGGCACCGTTGACCGCGATCAAATGCGGGGCCGATGGCGCGCGGGCCGAGGTGGACGGCCATGTCATAACGGCGCCGACGCGGGCCGTTCCCGTCGTCGATACCACGGGCGCGGGCGATGCGTTCAATGCGGGGTTTCTTGACGCGTGGCTTGACGGCGGGCCGGTGGCCGCCTGCCTTGCGGCGGGAAATGCAAAAGGGGCAGAGGCGGTGCAGCGCGCGGGCGGCTTTGGCATACGCCATGCACAGGTCCACCGGGTTCACG
>CALCPC010000106.1 GCA_937900975.1 uncultured Paracoccaceae bacterium | reverse complement strand
CCCGGTCCGCATGACCGGGACGCGCGGCGCCACGGCCCGCCCTGCGCGAACGCCGCTTAGAGCAATTTCCGGCCAAAGCAGGTCTGCCTTCATCCGAAAACGCGTTCAACATCAGGGGCATGCCGATCTTGAGGCTGCGATTTCCGATCCAATGTGAACGGACATTGCCCTAGAACACAGCCCCCCGCGAAGCGGGGCTGTGATCTCGAACGCTTTTGTCGATCCTCGCGCGCCTGTGCGGCGGAAAATACGCTAAGTCGGGTCGACCACGCCCATTTCGATCAGCCGCAAGGCGGTCATCGAGGGCAAGAAGAAGTAGTCGCCACCGCGGGTTTCGACGAAGGTCTTCATCTCGCGCATGATAAAGGGCGGCGCCGCTCCCTCGGGGTCGGCTTGGATGACGTGGATCTTACCCTCCGCGCCGCGCCCGATCAGCGGGCAGGGCGTGTTGCCGGTGTGAAAGTCGAGCCCGTATTCCATCCATTGCTGCTGAATGAACTCAAACTGGCGGAAGATATCGGCGCAGATCGCCATAAAAATGATCCCCTGCTCACCATCGTCGCTGCCCGCGTCGGGGTCCGAGGGGCCGTAGGGCAGACCGCGCCGCAGGATCCGCCGGCGCTTGTTTAACCGCGACGTCGCCTCTGGGTTCTTCGCGCCGGGCTGGTTGTCGGGGTCGAGCTGATCGCGCGTGTTCGCGCGGCGCAGATGCGCGCCCAGCGGGCAGCGCGCGCCGTCCATATCGTCGCCATAGCGAAAGTCCGACGCCTCGGCCGTTCGGAAATAGCGTTGATAGGCCTCCCGCGCCGTCTCGGGATCGTCAAAGCCTTTCTCGGCCGCAAGCGCCCGCCATGCCGCATAGTCGGGCGCTTTGGCCAGCGGCACGCCGTCCTTCCAGCGCCCCACGACCTTTGCGGCGACCGTGGCCCGGGCCGCCTCTGCATCCACGCCGGTTGCTGCGGCATAGCGTTCCGCCTCTACGTCCATCGCGTTGCGGAACGCGTCGACGTTTTGGTGCAGCTTGCGGTAGACCATGAAACTGCCATTGCGCATGAACTCTGGCGGTGGCGCAGTCGGCGGCAACGCCTGGCTTTCGTCGACATGGCCCAGCAGAAACTCCCCCGTCGCAAGCGGCTGCCAGCCTGTCTCGGGATCCATCCATTTGCCGCGACCGATCACGCGCTCCCGCTCAATCTCGGGCGGGTATTGGCCGGCGAATACCGGGTCGCTGATCCCGTCGGTATAGCCGAAATGCTCCTTCGGCGTCGCCCGCCGGGTGCCGTCGGGCAGGGTTTCGAACAGCGCTGTCGCAGCTTGAAAGGGGATGTCGGCGTGGCTGCCATGCCCGGTCATAATGCGGACGCCGCCCTCAAGCTCCCGCTCACAAAGGTCGATCAGCCACTCTGTCTCTTCCTCGATTTTCTCCACAGGCGTGTCGGTGCCGGGCTCCACCTGTGCGTTGATCGAGATCCAGACATGGACGTTGCCGGCGGTTTTCGAATCGTCCACCCGGTTCTCCTGCCAAAGCGTGTCCCAGTGCTTGTCCCACCCCTCTTGCCCCACCGCGACGGCCGCTGGATCGCGGTCGCCCAGCGCATAGGCCCGGGCGCGGATGCCCGCGAAGAATGCGTCCGGCAGCTCCTGCAAAAGACGCGTCGGCAGGCCCAGCGCCCAGAGCCCAAAGAAGGTGAACCCGATGTTAAGCGTGGTTTCCGGCCGCTCCGCCGTCCAGCGCGCGGCCGTGGTGACCTTGCGTCGGACCGCCCCGACAAAGGGTCGCGCTTTCGAAAGATCGGTGAATTGCAGAAAGAAATAGCGGGCGACAGGGTAGTTATAGCGCCCATAAGCGCGCACGATGTTTCCCTGGATATCGTCGAGATCAAGCGTTTCGGTCATGACTGGCCTCCCCCGACAACCGCGCCGGGCATCGCGCTGGAAACATGGCCCGGCGCTTGGGTCGGCGCGCTGGTATCGTCGGGCTTGTGTTCGCCAAGAAACGCGCCGAAGGCCGCGTGCAGCGCGGCGGCGTCGTCGCTTTGATGCGCGCCGGCAAAGCCAATGAACTGTTGCTGAAGATAGAGCGATTTCAGCACCGTCGGCAGATCCCCGAAAGCGGGGGGCGGCAACGGCGCCTCTCCCCGCCGCATCGCCAGGCGGTAGGCCCAAGCGACCGCGCCGGCGGTGCCGAGGATCCCAAGGATCAGCCAAAGCCAAGGCGTCCAGCCAAGGACGAACCCAAGAAGCGACCCCAGCGTCAGGAGAAGCGGCACGACCACCGCGGCGCCCATGGCAATCACGGGCAATTGCGGCAGATTGGGCGGGTCGATCCAGTAATCGTGGAAGGGCATTGTCGTTTCGACCTGGGCGCGGGCGAGATAGCGGGCAAAGCCGGCGCCGTCGGTCACGGTATCGAACCCCACGCAGCATCCGCATATGCGCCGCACCTCAGGCTCCATCGTCGCCCTCAGCGTCTCGGCATAGGCGGCGCGGACCGCGTTTTGCTCTGCCTCCGTCAGCGTGGCGGGCAGCGGGCCGCCCTCTTCGGTCAAGGCATCGATTTCGGCCGTGAAAAGCAGATAGGCCGAGCCGAGCCGATCAACCGGCAAGGGGTAGATCGGGTCGCGCCCGAAAATGGAGTTCAGCAAAGCGGGCCGCTGCGGACGGCCGTTGTCGATCACATTGTCGATGACGACAAAGCGGCAAAGATGCGTGCGCCGGTTGCGCGCGAAGGGGGAGTTTTGGCCCGTCTCGACCGTCGCGGGCGACTGCATTGCCGTTGGCAGTTGCGCCAGCACTGTGCGCAACCGTTCCTCCCAGGAAACAGTTGCGCCCTCCGCGTCGGTGGTTGAGCCGCTTTGGACCGGGGCGAGGGTGGTCAGGAAATAGCTTCCGGCGTCGAAATTGGGCATCTGACTACTCCGCTGGATGCAAAAAGCTGCGCCGGTTCAGGTCCGCGCGCTCGGTGTCGAGACTGGCAACAGGCGCGAAGCCCGGCGCGGTGAAGGCGGTCTGAAGCTCCAGCAGCGCCTTGCGATAGGCCTCGGCAAAGGCGGCGTGATCGCCTGTTGCGTGGACCTCCGCCAACCGCCGGAGCGCGCGCGTCGTCTTCAGCGCCGCCTTGATGTCGCGCTGCGCGGAACCGGGCGTGGCGTTATAGTAATAGTCGGTCTGAAGCTGGTTCCAGGTGATGTAGTTTTTGAAGGGAACCACGGGGATAGAGCCTGGATATTTCTCGGCCGTGATCCAAAAAAGGTTTAGCCCGTTCGGGATCCCGTCCGAAAACGCGTCGATATACTGGTCCCACGTGCCGTTGAAATTGGAACAAAAGATCATGTAATCGTGCTGAAGGTCTTCGGGTCCCTGGCCAAGATCGGGCCAGTCGCTGGGTTTGACGATCACCCAGCGCGCAAACTGGATCAGCGACAGGCCAAGAAGACCGGACAGCGTTCCGGGCTTGCCCCGGCTGATCATAAAGACCAAGCGGTTGAGCCATGTCCACCGCCGCCTGCTGGGCGTGATCACATTCATCGCATAGGCTTTACCGGCGAGATTGGACATCGGCGCTCCTATTTTTGGGGGGGATGGCTTTGACGGCTTGGCCGACACGCACCGCTGCGCGCCGGGTCAGAGCCTTGGGCAGGGATTGGTCGCCCAGCAAGGACCGGGTTTGAGCGTGCGCTGGCTGCCAGATACGGCCGGTGGCGATCCGGGACAGGCTGATTAGGGTTGGTTGAGACCTCATCGGTTCAGATTAACGCCCCCAGATACGCGCGGGAAACACACCTAAGACACGCAGTTTAGACAGTTTTTTCCGTGGTGAAAGTCACGAAGCGACGAAACATCCAATCCGCGCTTTTTTGATGGCGGCACTGCCCCGGTTTGCGCGTAAGGTCCAGGCAATGCCAGGACAAAAAACCAAAACGTGACGGGGCTTTGGCAATGGCTTCGGCCCCGTTTGGGCCGGTCCAAGCCGGCAGACGCCTAGGTTTCGCTGCTTTTTAGCGTCCGCATCGCCCGCGCCTCGCCGCCCGCGATCCATGCGTCGCGGTCAATTTCCTCAAACAAGATATAGACATGCGCGGCCTCGGCCCCGCAATGCGCGACCAGGGCGTCGGTAATCGCCTCTGCCGCCGCGCGTTTTTGGTCGGCGTCGCGCCCCTTGGCGATTGTGACACGAACGATGGGCATCGGGGGCCTCCGGTTTTCGGCAGCGGTTTGCCCCAGCATGGACCATTTCGCGCCGGAACGCGCGCCAAAAGCGCGGTCTTTCGGATCCGCGCCTGGATGCCGGACCCGAGTGGCCAATGCGCGGCCTTAGGCCGGGGCCAGCCCGCAGTCGATCCGCAAGGTTTGCCCGGTGATGTGCGACGCCTCGTCGGAGAGAAAAAAGTTGATCGCAGCCGCCACATCGCTGGGCCGCGCTTGGCCTCTGGCCGCGGCCGGCGGGGCCGCGTCGCGCCAGATGCTGGTGCGCCCTGCGCTGGGGCCTCTTGCATCCGTTTCGGTAAATCCAGGCGTCACGCAATTGACCGTCACCCCCATGGGGGCAAGTTGCGTGGCAAGCCGCTGCGCTAAGGCAAGCAGCGCGCCCTGCGCCGCAGCCCCGGCCGGGAAAAGCGGCCCGCCGGGGGCCAGATCGGCGACACCGGCCGTGACCGCCACAATCCGCCCAGCATCCGATGCCGTCAGCGATGGCAACGCGGCGGTCACGAGATCGACGAAAGCGCTTAGCATCACGGCATCGGCCCGGTCGAAACCGGCCTGGGTGGCCGCACCCATGGGATGGGGCGCTGCAAACCCCGCATGCGCGACAAGGCGGTCAAGCCGGCCCCAATGCGCCAAGGCTGCCGCGACAAGATCGGCGGCGTCGTCCTGCTTGGGGTCCGCAATCCGCGTTTCGGCCGCCGCACCCTTTGCCCGGCAGGCCGCCGCCACGCCTTCAAGCAGGATGGTTTTGCGGCCGTCTTGGCCGCCGCGCGCGTGGAGAAGCAACGCCTCCCCCGGCGCCGCGATGCGCCGCGCGGTCGCAGCGCCGATCCCACACAAAGCACCGGTGACCAAGGTTACCCGCATCGTCTGTCCCCCGCGTCGCTCGGGCGGTGCGGCGTGGCGGGCGCGAAGCCGCGCCGGGGCCATGCGCCCACGCACGCCGGGGCTCTAGTCCCAAACCGCGCTATGCGCCCTGCCCCATCGCCGAACCGACCGCCTTAGCTTTAGCCGAATTGGCGGTATTATCTGCGATCTTGGCGGAAGACCGGCGCCATCGGCGGTCAGCCGCCCGTTTGGGCGCGCGGGCCGCCAAAACGGGGCGTTCGGCGCACATTGCACAGGGTTGCCATCGGTTTTGGCGGGCTTTGCCCCGGTCTTGCCGCCATAATCCGGCGCACCCTGCGCGGGTTGCCGCCCGGCAGTGCCGGCGCCCGCGCCGCGGCAAACGGGCCAAAGCGGTTGACCGGCGCGCGGAATTGGGATCAGTCCCTTGCCATGACGGCCTTCCGCTATTCCGCGCGCCGCCCGACCGGCGATCTTGTTTCGGGGGACGCGCAGGCGCCCAACCGCACGGCGCTGAAAGCGCAGCTTGCGCGCCAGGGCCTTTTGTTGGTGGAGGCGCAGCCCGTCCGGCGCCGCGGGTTGCCAAGCCTTGCGCCCGCGCGGGTGGCGCTGCCCTCGCTTCTTGGGTTTTTGCGAGAGTTTCGGCACCTGATCGATGCCGGTCTGCCGCAGGCGCGGGCGCTCCAGCTTTTGAAAGACCGGCCGGGCGATCCGGTTCTTTCGGCCGCGGTCGGCGCGCTGCACGCCGGCGTCGCGCGGGGCCTGTCGCTGGACGCGGCCGCGGCGGAACGGCGCGACGTTTTCGACGATATCGTGCGCGCAACGCTGAGCGCGGGCGTGCGCACCAGCCGTTTGGGTGAGGCCTTGGCCCGGCTGGAGACCTTCCTAACGCTGCGCGCCGAGATGGCGCGCAAAATCCGGCGGGCGATGGTCTATCCCACCTTTCTTATCGGGCTGCTGGCGCTTGTTCTGGCCGGGCTGATGCTGATCGTCCTGCCGCGTTTTGCCGATCTTTATGCCGAGTTCGGCGCCGATCTACCCTTGCCCACGCGGATCTTGATGCAGGCGGTCGAGACGGCGCCGATCTGGATCCCGACCACTCTCCTGACGCTGGTGGCCGCAACATTGCTTTGGCGGGGCGCCATGCGCAGGCCCGCG
Source organism: uncultured Paracoccaceae bacterium (assembly GCA_937900975.1). Classification (GTDB taxonomy): domain Bacteria; phylum Pseudomonadota; class Alphaproteobacteria; order Rhodobacterales; family Rhodobacteraceae; genus Algicella. The sequence continues at coordinate 5,371 of CALCPC010000106.1, read as the reverse complement.
CTGGCCCGCCGGCGCGACGCTTGGGCATTGCAGACCCCTGTGATCGGCCCCATCATTCGGGGTGCTGCCCTGGTGCAGATCAGCTATATGTTGGCGATGCTGCTCCGCGCCGGAGCACCGCTGAAAGAGGCGTTGGAGTTTGTGACCGAGGCGATGTCGAACCAGGTGATCCGCGCGCGTTTGGCCGATGTAAGCGCTGGCATCGCCGCCGGCCGGTCGCTGTCGGACGGGCTGGACGAAACGCGGCTGTTCCCCCCGACGGCCCAAAGCATGATCCGCGCGGGCGAGACATCGGGCGCGCTGGCCAACCTGCTCGACGCCGTGGCCAAAGTGCAGGAAGATCAAGTGGAGGACCGCATCGACCGCCTTCTTGCCTTGATCGAGCCCGCGATGAGCCTGATCGTGGGCGGCGTGCTTGGCGCCGTGAGCATCACGGGCTATCTGCCGGTCTTCGGCATTTCGGGCGGGGTGCAGTAGTGGCGGCGCCGCGGGAAGCGCCGCTTGCCGACCTCGCGCGGGCGCTTGATCTGCCGTATCTCGACGCCGTCGCGGCGGATCCCGCGCTTTTCGCGCTGCTGCCCGTCGAAACCGCGTCCAGCCTTGGCCTGTTGCCGCTGCGAGAGGTGGAGGGCGTGCTCAGCGTCGCCGTCTCTGACCCGCTGGATTTGGGGCTTGAGCGGCGGCTTTCGGCGATCACGGGAAAGCGCATCGCGCTATCGGTGGCAGAGCCTGAGGCGATAGCCGCGGCCTTAAAGCAGGTGGAAACCTCCCGCCGGGTGTTGGACCGGGTTTCGGCCTCCTTCAAGCCGCAGATCGTGCGCGAGGATGGCGGCGGCAAGGAAGAGGTGATCGACCTCGACAGCCTGGCCGACCAATCGGGCGTCGTGCAGCTGACGAACTCTGTCCTGATGGCCGCACTGCAGCGCACAGCCTCGGATGTGCATATCGAGGTTTATGCCGACCGCTTGGATCTAAAATACCGCATCGACGGCGTGCTTTACCCCGCCACCGATCCCATCGACGTCCGCCACCATGCCGAGCTTGTCAGCCGCATCAAGGTGATGGCCGATCTCGACATCGCCGAGCGGCGGGTGCCGCAGGACGGTCGCTTTCGCCTGCGCATCGAGGGGCGGGATGTCGATTTTCGCGTTTCGGTCCTGCCGACGCAGTTCGGCGAGGATGTCGTGATCCGGATCCTTGACAAGTCCGGGCTTGCGCGGCTTGGCCAGGCGCTGGGGCTTGAAGATCTGGGGCTAGAGCCCGACGATGCCGCCGCTATGCGCCGCGCCGCGCGAGAGCCCCATGGCTTGGTCTTGATGACCGGCCCAACCGGGTCGGGCAAGACTACGACGCTTTACGGGGCGATCTCGGAACTTGCGACGGGCGCGGAAAAGATCATCACAATTGAGGACCCGATCGAATATCAGCTCGACGGGATCGTGCAGATCGCGGTGAACGAGAAAAAGGGGATGACGTTTGCAAGCGGGTTGCGGGCGATCCTGCGCCACGACCCGGACCGGATCATGGTGGGCGAGATCCGGGATTTCGAGACGGCGACAATTGCCGTGCAGGCGGCGCTGACGGGGCATCTTGTGTTTGCCTCGGTGCACGCAAACTCCTCCTTCGATGTGATCAGCCGGTTCGCGCATTGGGGGATCGATCTGCACGATTTTGTCTCGGCGCTGAACGGGGTTTTCGCGCAGCGGCTGGTGCGCAAGCTTTGCCCCGATTGCGCGGGGCCGGCGCCGGCGCCGGACACCGCGCGGCTTGGCCGCACGGTGCCTTGGCCCAACGCCGTCCCGGATTGGCGCGGACCACAGGGCTGCGCGCGGTGTTTCGGCACGGGCTATCTTGGCCGCGCGGCGATTGTCGAGCATTTGGACCTAAGCCCCGAGATTGCGGATCTGATGATCGCCCGGGCACCGGCCGCGCGGATGCGCACGGCGGCCTCGGCGCAGGGCATGCGGTTTTTGCGCGACAGCGCGCTGTCTTTGGCCTGGCGCGGGCAAACCAGCCTGGCCGAGGTCGACCGCGTGACGTTCGAGCCATGAGGGCGCGGCGATGATCGGCCCGTCATGATCGGCTTTGGCCGTGCCCGCCGGCACGTGGGCATCGTTTTTGAGGGGCGCTTTGCGCGGGCAAGTCTGGTCCGGCAGGGCCGGCGTCGGCCGCTTGCCTCGGCGCACGCGCCGCTGCCGCCCGATGTTTGGGCGCGGGACGATGCGGCGTTTTCCGATGTGTTTGCCGCCTTGGCCAAGGCGCTTGGCCCGGCGGCGCGGCGCGCCGATGTGGGGGTGACCATCGCCCTGCCCGACCCGCTGGTGCTGGAAGAAGTGGTCAGCTTTCGTGCCGTGCCCGAGGATCCGAAAGCGGCGGCAGAGCTGATCCGCTGGCGGATCGCGCGCGATCATCGCAAGGCGCCCGAGGATATCGTTTGCACCAGCGCGCCCGCGGGTCGGGACGATGACGGACAGCGGTTGCGGGTCCGGGTGCTGCCGGCGCCGCGCGTCGCGTGCATTACCGCCGCCGCCGCCGCCGTGGGGTTCCGCGTCGACCGGATGGAAGCCTTGGCCGCGCTGATGCCTGCGGGGCCCGGGGTAGAAGTGCGGATATCGCCCGACTGGTGGTCGGTTCGCGCGGCCGAGGGGCCACCGACCGCGCTGCGCCACCATGCCGATTGGTGCGACGTCGATGCGATGCCCGAGACGCTGCGCCGGGTGATCCGGGTTCTTCGCGCCATCGCGCTGCAAGGGGGGCAGACGCCGCTGCCCGTTCGGCTTTTCGCCGCAAAGGCGGTGACGCGGGCGTTGACCACAGCGCTAGCCAACGGCGCCATCGCGCTTGAGCCCCAGGAACCCGGCGATCCCGAGACCCTGTCCGTCGAGATCGCCGCGGCATGACACGCCCCCCCCAAACCCACGCGCCCCAAGGCCGACCGCCCCGCAGAAAGACGTGCCGCGACGCGGCCTCGGGTTGCGCGGCGCTGCCATGCCGGCGGCAAGGGGACACCCAGCAGCACCCGGTTTCCCCGCCGCACAGGCGCCGCAATCTGCCCCGACCGCACCGTTGCGGCATCGCACGAAAACCTGCCCCAGAGAGCAAGGTGTCGAGAGCCCAGCCCCGCACGGCGCGACGTGAGGCTCGGATGCGCTTGAAGGCGGCGCGGCCTCGGATGCGCTTCGGGGCGGAGCGCTGTGGCGCGCGCGCGCTGTGGCGCGCGCCGTCACCGGCGAGCGGATCGTGCGCATGCTGCCTGGCAGGCGCGCGCGGGGGGGTGGCGTGCGGTCGGATCGGGGCAACACGCGGTCCGACCCCCCCGGGCCTGGGCGTTGCAGGGATTGCTTTGCGGATGCGGACGACCGATTTCCGCCGGCGACCGGTCCAAGGCGGACGCCGATGAACACGCACAGCCCCACAAACTTTGCCACGCCCCGCACCCGGCGCCCGGGGCGTTGGGCGCTTTTGTTCTGGCTGCTCGCCCTGCTTGGCACCGGCTTTCTGGCGTGGTCTTGGACCGAGGCCGAGAAGCTTCGCCAAGCAGCGCAGGGTGCCCGCGCCCATGCCGCAACGCTAAAAGCAGAGCTCGCCGCCGCGGCCGCCACCACCGCGGGCGTCCCCGCAAGCGCCGAGATCCGCGCCTTGGGCGGGCGCATCGCGTTCTTTAACGCTCTGGCCGGCGACCGGCACACGCCGCTGAGCCAAATCCTGACCGCGTTGGAGGGCGCGCTGCCCAACGCGGTCTGGTGCCGCAACCTGACCTATGATGTCGAAACCGGCATTCTGTCGCTGTCGCTTCTGGGACGGGATGCCGCGACTTTGCCCGCGGCCCTGGAGGCGGTCGAGGCGCTGGAAATCCTGCGCGATGTAATATTAGAGCGGCAGGTGCAGTTGCGGCAGGGCCAGGAAACGCTGGTCCAATACGACGTGAAGGCGCGCGCGTTATGACGCCTTGGACGCTGCTCTTGACCTATTGGCGGGTGCCGGCCTGGCGCAACGGCCTGGTCGCGGCGCTGTTCGGGCTTTTTCTGGCCTATGCGGGGTGGAGCGCGGCGCTGGCGCCCGCGCAGGCCGAGCTTGCCGCGGCCCGGGCAAACCTTGCCGCCTTGTCGGGAGAGCGCGCCGCGCTGGACCAGCGCCGCGATCTTGCGGCGCGGTACCGGACATTGGCCGCCGAGGAGGCCAGGCTGACAGCGCGGCTGAACGCCGGCACCGACCGGTCTGAGCTTGTCCGCCGCTTCACGGAGCTTTCGGCCGCGTCGGGCACCCGGATTATTCACGGCGCCAACACGCTTGGGCGTGAGCGCGGCGGGCTGACGCCGGTTTTGCAAGACTTAACGGTCGAAGGCTCTTACGCCGAAGTGCGCCAGTTTTTGGCCGGGATTGACCGGCTTGCCACGTTGACCGTGCCCGTGTCCGTCGACATGGTCGCGAACGCCGAAGGCACGCTTGTCCGCGCGAAACTGCGGTTCATGACCCTGTCCCAAGGGGAGGGATAGGGCCGTGTTCGGAATGTCGGCCCTGCGCCATAGCCTCTACGCCCATGCAGTCGCGGCGCTGATAGCGCTCAACCTTATGCGCTATACGGGCGGGGGAGACGGGTCGGTGGCGCCGGCGGGACAGGCGCCGTCAGCGCCATTGGATCTGCCAGATTTGACCTTTTCGACGGCCCTGGATCCCGGTGCAGCGCCGGTGCGCGATCTCTTCCAGCGTGCAGAGCCGGTGGCCGCCGCGCCGCCGCCACCGCCGCCGCCACGGCCCGATCCTGCCCCCAGCCCCCGCCCCGATCCGAGGGCCGAGGCGCTGGCGGCCGCAAATGCGCGGCTTAACCGCATCTCTGTCGTGGGAATATTCTCTAGCGGCGACGGGATGATTGCCGTTCTCGACAATGCCGGCGATGTTGACAATGTCCGCGCGGGTGACGAGCTGTTCCGCGGCTTTACGGTGACCGGCGTCACGATCGACGGCATCGTGGTCGAAAACCGCGCGATCGGGCTGAAACGCAACCTGACCCTTGGGGGAGCCGGTGCAAACTAAAGGGGGCTTGGCATGATCCGAGGGGCTGTCGCGCTTGCCGCTCTGGCGCTGCTGGTCGCTGCCTGCGCCGAGCCGCTGCGCGTGCCGCCATCGCCCGGCCAGGATCTGATCGACCGGCGCGATTATGCCGGCGCGCTGTCGTTTTACCGTGCGGCGCTGTCGACCGATCCCGATAACCCGGCGCTGCGCGAGGGGTTTTTCTCGGCCGTCGAGGCAACGGAGACCTTCTATCTTGACACCGCGCGCCGCCTGTCGCGGGGCGGCGAGATCCAACAAGCGCAGGGCCAGATCAGCCAGGCGCTTTTGCTCCTGCCCGAACGCACGATCCTGCAGGGGG